>NZ_JBITDL010000016.1:0-220101 GCF_044454225.1 Streptomyces sp. NPDC051563 | reverse complement strand
ACGTACGCCCAGTACGCGAACGCCCCGGCAGCACGCCCGGGCACGGCACCGGACGCCGCGGGCTCGGCCGACAAGATCCGAAAGAGACGGCCTAGCCGACCGCTCCGGGCTCGTACGGGCCTGCGCGCGCTGGCTCCTCGCGCAGGCCGGCGGGGACCCCTACGCGACCTGCCTCGCGCTGATCAAGGACCCCGAGCGGCTCTCCCCGTACGCGGTGACCGGCTTCTGCGAGTGCGCGAAGCGGGCGGACGCACCGCTGCTGCCGAGCCTGCTCGGCCACCCGGCCGGGTCGGTCCGGGCCGCCGCCCTGGCCGGTCTGCGCCGGCTGGAGGTCTCCACCGACGACGCGGTCCTGATCCCGCTGCTGGACGACCCGTGGCCCGCCGTGGCCCGGGAGGCCGCGCTCAGCCTGCTCCTCGTGGCCGGCAGACTGGACCAGCGCCACCTCGCCGATCGGATCGGGCCCGCGAGGCCCGCGCACGTCCGCCGGGCCGCCTTCCGGCTGCTCCGTGCACGACGCGGGATCCACGAGCTGCGGGCCGCGGTGGCCCTGACGGCCGACCCCGACCCCGGGCTGCGGGAGCAGGCGCGGGCGATCGTACGCGGCTGGAACTGGCAGGCCACCCTGCGCTCCGCGGAGGCGGACCGGACCGAACTGGCCGGGCTCCTCGGGCGGTCCGCGCACCTCTTCGACGACTACGAACTGGGGCTGCGCCGCTCCCGGCTCGGTCTCACCGGTTGAAACCCGGTGACCGACTCCAGGGGGCCGAGGAGATAATCCGGTCATGGGAAAGCTCTACGATCGTATCGACGGCAGGCTCCGCGCTTTCATCGAAGAGCAGCCGATCTTCTTCACGGCCACCGCCCCGCTGTCCGGCGACGGCCACGTCAACCTCTCCCCCAAGGGCCGTGCCGGGACGCTCGTCGTCATCGACGAGCAGACCCTCGCCTACCTGGACTTCGGCGGCAGCGGCGCCGAGACCATCGCGCACGTCCGCGAGAACGGCCGGATCACGCTGATGTGGTGCGCGTTCACCGGCCCGCCGAACATCGTGCGCATCCACGGCGAGGGCGAGGCCGTCTTCCGCGACGACCCGCGCTGGGACGGGCTCGTCGGGCTGTTCGGGGACGCCGACGGACCCGCGGCGCGCGCGGTCATCCTCGTCAGGGCCCGCCGGATCGCGGACGTGTGCGGGTACGCCATCCCCTTCATGGAGTACCAGGGCGAGCGCACGCTCCACGCGGAGTACTTCGGCCGCAAGACCGACGAGGAGTTCAACGCCTACTGCGAGAAGAAGGAGTTCATCGGAGTGAGCGTCGACGGCCTGCCTGCGCTGCCGCTGCCCCTTCCGCCCCGTACCGTCTGACGTGTGCTGCGTACCGCGTTCCTCGCCGCCTCACTGATCGTCACCGGCCTGCTGGTACAGGGCCCCCACGACGACCCGCCGCTGCCCGCGCGGCTCGCCGACACCGGCGGCGGCAGCCAGCTGATCACCGCCGTGGCTCCGGCCCCCGGCTCCACGACCGGGCGCCTGACCTGGTGGGACCGGCGGGCGGGCCGCTGGTACGCGGCGGGGAGCGCGCCGGCCCGCTTCGGCGCGAACGGGCTGACCGAGGGCATGACCCGGACCCAGGGCACGAACACCACCCCGGCCGGCCTGTACGGCCTCCCGTACGCCTTCGGCATCGCGCACGCCCCGGCCGGTACGGCGTACCCCTACCGGCGGGTGACCCCCGACTCCTGGTGGTGCCAGGACAACGCCTCGGCGAGCTACAACCGCTGGGTGGAACCGCTGCCCGCGGACTGCGCGCCCGGCGAGGCGGAGCACCTGACCACCTACGCGCAGCAGTACGCGCACGCCCTGGTCATCGCCTTCAACTACGAGCAGCCCGTGCGCAACCGGGGCGCGGGCATCTTCCTGCACGTCAACGGCAAGGGCGCGACGGCCGGCTGCGTCTCGGTCCCCGCGGACGCGATGCGCGCGGTCCTGCGCTGGGCGAACCCGCGCAGGCACCCGCACATCGCGATCGGCACGGAGTCGGGCGACCTGGCCGTCACCCGGTTCTGAGGAGGGGTCAGCCCTCCTTCTGGGCCAGCCTCAGCAGATGGTCGGCGAGGGCCTGGCCGCCCGCCGGGTCACGGCTGATCAGCATCAGGGTGTCGTCGCCCGCGATCGTGCCGAGGATCGCCCGGAGCTCGGCCTGGTCGATCGCCGAGGCGAGGAACTGGGCCGCACCCGGCGGGGTGCGCAGGACCACGAGGTTCGCGGAGGCCTCCGCGGAGATCAGCAGTTCGCCGGAGAGGCGCCGCATGCGCTCCTCCTTCGCCGACTCGCCGAGCGGCGCCTGCGGGGTGCGGAAGCCGCCCTCGCTGGGGACCGCGTAGATCAGCTCGCCGCCGGTGTTGCGGATCTTCACCGCGCCGAGCTCGTCGAGGTCGCGGCTGAGCGTCGCCTGGGTGACGCTCAGCCCGTCGTCGGCTAGCAGCTTGGCCAACTGGCTCTGGGAGCGGACCGGCTGCCGGTTGAGGATGTCCACGATCCGGCGGTGGCGGGCGGTGCGGGTCTGCGGAACGGACTGCCCGTTCCCCTCGTGTTCCTGCGCCTGACTCATCGTCGTCCCATTCCCCGATAGATCATCCGTCCACGTCCGCGGCGGACTTCGCTGCGTCCAGCACACCGGGCAGGGCCCGGAGGAACGCGTCCACCTCGGCCTCGGACAGCACGTACGGAGGCATGAGCCGTACGACGTCGGGGGCGGGCGCGTTGACCAGGAAGCCGGCGTCCTGAGCCGCGCGCTGCACCTGCGCTGCGAGCGGCTCGGTCAGCACGATACCCAGCAGGAGGCCCGCTCCGCGGACGTGCGAGACGAGCGGGTGTGCGAATCCTTCGATTCCGCCCCGCAGCCGCTCGCCGCGTTCCTTGACCTGGTCGAGGAGCCCGTCGGCGGCGATGGTGTCGATCACGGCGAGGCCGGCGGCGCACGCGACGGGGTTGCCGCCGAAGGTGGTGCCGTGCTGGCCGGGCTGGAGCAGGTCGGCCACGGGCCCAAAGGCGGCGACGGCGCCGATCGGGAGACCGCCGCCGAGGCCCTTCGCGAGCGTGACGACGTCGGGCTCGACGCCCTCGTGCGCCTGGTGCTCGAACCACTGGCCGCAGCGCCCGATGCCGGTCTGCACCTCGTCGAGGACCAGCAGGGTGCCGGTGGCCCGGGTGATCTCGCGGGCGGCCGTCAGGTATCCGGCCGGGGGAACGACCACGCCGTTCTCGCCCTGGATCGGCTCGATGATCACGAGCGCCGTCTCCTCGGTGACGGCGGCCCGCAGGGCCTCCACGTCTCCGTACGGAACGTGCGTGACGTCACCGGGGAGCGGCCGGAACGGGTCCTGCTTCTTCGGCTGGCCGGTGAGCGCCAGGGCGCCCATGGTGCGGCCGTGGAAGCCGCCGTCGGTGGCGACCATGTGGGTCCGACCGGTCAGCCGGCCGATCTTGAAGGCGGCCTCGACGGCCTCGGCACCGGAGTTGCAGAAGAAGACCTTGCCGGGGCGGCCGAAGAGCTGGAGCAGCCGCTCGCCGAGCGCGAGGACCGGCTCGGAGGCGTAGAGGTTGGAGACGTGGCCCAGCGTGGAGATCTGCCCGGTCACCGCGGTGACGATGGCCGGGTGCGCGTGGCCGAGGGCGTTGACCGCGATGCCCCCGACGAAGTCGGTGTACTGCTTGCCGTCCGCGTCCCAGACCTGCGCGCCCTCGCCGCGTACGAGCGCCAGCGCGGGGGTGCCGTAGTTGTTGGTCAGCGCGCCCTGCCAGCGGGCGGCGAACTGCTGGTTGCCGGTGGCCTGGTCGCCAGTGGCCTGGTTGCCGGTGCCCTGGTTGCCGGTCATGCGGGGTCCCCTCCCTGGGTGTCGACTGCCTGTACGGCCGCTTGCGCGTCGGGCACGACCATCGTGCCGATGCCCTCGTCCGTGAAGATCTCCAGCAGGATCGAGTGCTGGACCCGCCCGTCGATCACCCGGGCGGTGGTCACCCCGTTGCGGACGGCGTGCAGGCAGCCCTCCATCTTCGGGACCATGCCGCTGGACAGCTCGGGCAGCAGCTTCTCCAGCTGGCTGACGGTGAGCCGGCTGATGACCTCGTCGCTGTTGGGCCAGTCCGCGTAGAGCCCCTCCACGTCGGTGAGGACCATCAGCGTCTCGGCGCCGAGCGCGGCGGCGAGCGCCGCCGCGGCCGTGTCGGCGTTCACGTTGTACACGTGGTGGTCGTCGGCGCTGCGCGCGATGGAGGAGATGACCGGGATCCGGCCGTCCGCCAGCAGCGCTTCGATCGCGCCGGTGTCGATCGCGGTGATCTCGCCGACGCGTCCGATGTCGACGCTCTCGCCGTCGATCTCGGGCAGGTGCTTGGTGGCGGTGATGGTGTGCGCGTCCTCGCCGGTCATGCCGACGGCCAGCGGCCCGTGCTGGTTGAGCAGCCCGACCAGCTCGCGCTGGACCTGCCCGGCCAGGACCATCCGTACGACGTCCATCGCCTCGGGCGTGGTGACGCGCAGACCCGCCTTGAACTCGCTGACCAGGCCCTGCTTGTCGAGCTGGGCGTTGATCTGCGGGCCGCCGCCGTGCACGACGACCGGCTTCAGACCGGCCTGGCGCAGGAAGACGACGTCCTGGGCGAAGGCCGCCTTCAGGTCCTCGTCGATCATGGCGTTGCCGCCGAACTTGATGACGACGACCTTGCCGTTGTGCCGGGTCAGCCAGGGCAGGGCCTCAATGAGGATCTCGGCCTTGGGCAGTGCGGTGTGCTTGCGTGCAGTGCTCATGAGGAGTACGCGCTGTTCTCGTGGACGTACTCGGCGGTGAGGTCGTTGGCCCAGATGACCGCGGACTGCGCACCGGTGGACAGGTCCGCGGTGATGCGGACCTCGCGGCCCTTCATGCTGACCAGGTCGCGGTCCTCGCCGACCGAGCCGTTCTTGCAGACCCAGACGTCGTTGATGGCGACGTTCAGCCGGTCCGGGTCGAAGGCGGCCTTCGTGGTGCCGATCGCGGACAGGACCCGGCCCCAGTTCGGGTCCTCGCCGTGGATGGCGCACTTGAGCAGGTTGTTCCGGGCGATGGACCGGCCGACCTCGACCGCGTCCTCCTCGGTGGCCGCGCCGATGACCTCGATGCGGATGGACTTGCTGGCGCCCTCGGCGTCGCCGATCAGCTGGCGGGCCAGGTCGTCGCAGACGGTCCGTACGGCCTCGGCGAACGCCTCGTACGCCGGCACCCGGCCGGACGCCCCGGAGGCGAGCAGCAGCACCGTGTCGTTGGTGGACATGCAGCCGTCGGAGTCGACCCGGTCGAAGGTGGTGCGGGTCGCGGCGCGCAGCGCCTTGTCGAGGGTGGCGCTGTCCAGGTCGGCGTCGGTGGTGAGGACGACGAGCATGGTGGCCAGGCCCGGGGCGAGCATGCCGGCGCCCTTGGCCATGCCGCCGACCGTCCAGCCGTCCTGGGAGACGGTGGCCGTCTTGTGCACGGTGTCGGTGGTCTTGATCGCGATGGCGGCGGCCTCGCCGCCTTCGGCGGAGAGCGCGGCGGCCGCGGTCTCGATGCCGGGGAGCAGCTTGTCCATGGGGAGCAGGAGGCCGATCAGGCCGGTGGACGCGACGGCGACCTCGCCGGCGTTGACGCCGTTCCCGAGCCCCTGCTCGTTCAGGACGGCGGCGACCTTCTCCGCGGTGGCGTGGGTGTCCTGGAATCCCTTGGGGCCGGTGCACGCGTTGGCGCCGCCGGAGTTGAGGACCACCGCGCTGACGGTGGCGCCCCGCAGGACCTGCTCGGACCAGTGGACGGGCGCGGCCTTGACCCGGTTGGAGGTGAAGACGCCCGCCGCGGCCAGGCGCGGCCCCTCGTTGACCACGAGGGCCAGGTCGGGATTGCCGTTCGCCTTGATCCCGGCGGCGATGCCGGCCGCCGTGAACCCCTGTGCTGCCGTGACGCTCACGGTGCGACTCCGATCGTGGAAAGACCCAGCTCCTCGGGGAGCCCGAGGGCGATGTTCATGCTCTGGACCGCGCCGCCGGCGGTGCCCTTGGTCAGGTTGTCGATGGCGCTGATCGCGATGATCCGCTGTGCGGCCTCGTCGTACGCGACCTGGATCTGAACGGCGTTCGAACCGTAGACGGACGCCGTCGCCGGCCACTGGCCCTCGGGCAGCAGGTGGACGAAGGGCTCGTCCGCGTACGCCTTCTCGTACGCGGCGCGGACCGCGTCGGCCGTGGTGCCGGGCAGCGCCTTGGCGGTGCAGGTGGCCAGGATGCCGCGGGCCATCGGCGCGAGCGTGGGCGTGAAGGAGACGGAGACCCGGTGTCCGGCCACGGGGCTGAGGTTTTGCACCATCTCGGGCGTGTGCCGGTGGCCGCCGCCGACCCCGTACGGGCTCATCGAGCCCATGACCTCGGAGCCGAGCAGGTTCGGCTTGAGCGCCTTGCCGGCGCCGGAGGTGCCGGAGGCGGCCACGATCACGGCCTCGGGCTCGGCGAGCTGTGCGGCGTAGGCCGGGAACAGCGCGAGCGAGACGGCGGTCGGGTAGCAGCCGGGGACGGCGATGCGCCGGGAGCCGGCCAGGGCGGCGCGGGCGCCCGGCAGCTCGGGCAGACCGTAGGGCCAGGTACCGGCGTGCGGGGCGCCGTAGAACTTGTCCCAGTCGGCGGAGTCCTGGAGCCGGTGGTCGGCGCCCATGTCGACGACGAGGACATCCTCGCCGAGCTGCGCGGCCACCGCGGCGGACTGCCCGTGCGGCAGGGCGAGGAACACGACATCATGGCCGGAGAGCACCTCGGGGGTGGTCGCCTCCAGAACGCGTCCGGCCAGCGGCACCAGGTGCGGCTGGAGCGCACCGAGCGGCTGCCCGGCGTTGGAGTTCGCGGTCAGCGCGCCGATCTCGACCTCGGGGTGGGCCAGCAGCAGGCGCAGCACTTCCCCGCCCGCGTATCCGCTCGCACCGGCCACCGCTACACGTACCACCATCGGACCCTCCTCCTCGATGGCATGACTATACGTGCGACCGCACGTTTATACAAAGCGGTCATCCGGCCCCATCCGTTCTCATCCGGCCTCGCTCCTCCCGCGTTACTCCCTTGCCCGCTCGATGATCACGGGTTACGTTCCCCGGGCACATATCGGGGGATCACAGCAGGTGGGGGACATGAGCCAGGAAGTCGGGACGATCACGAAGGGCGCCGCGCTGGGGCAGGGGCTCACGGCCGTGGCCCTGATCGCAGCCATGGGAACGGGCCTCTGGCTGGCCGGGGAGTCGGTGAATTCGACCGGCGGGCCGAAGCCCGCCACGTGCTCGCACGGGCTCCCCGAGGAGACGGCCGCGCCGGCCGAGGCCGGGCAGGTGACCGGGGCGCAGCTGTGCGCGGCGCTGCACCGTCCCGATCTCCCCGAGCTGCTCGGCACTCCGGGGGAGCCCGCCAAGAACGCGAACGGCGGCGAGAGCACCTCCAAGCCCGTCGGCAGCGGCAAGGAGATCCACACCCCGACCGCCTCGGTCGAGTTCGAGACCTACACCGTGGACCTGAAGGTCTCGTACGGGCAGCTCACGGTCGCCACCATGGCCCGGCTCCTGGGGGACGGCGCGCCGCCGCGGACGGTCCTGGGGCGCCCGGCCACCCTCTACTCGGACCGCACCATGAGCTTCAGCTTCAGCATGGCCGGCGGCGGCGCCAGCACCGGCATCGGCGTCCCCACCCGCGGACTCGTGGTGGCCCTGGACCCGCAGGACGGCGGCGGCGCCTACGAGCTGAACGTGTGGCGCTCCGACGGCGGGGTGCCCGACGACGCGGTGGTGCTGCGGGTGGCCGAGAAGGTGCTGCCGACGGTCCCGGGGTGGTCCGCCACTGCCGCCGGGTGAAGGGCCGCGGCCCCGGGGCCGGCGACTCCGGGGCCGGCTGCTCCGGCGCAGCCGCTCCGGGGGTCAGCTGCTCCGGGGCTGGTTGAAGCGGAGCATGTTGCCGGCCGGATCGCGGAAGGCGCAGTCGCGGACCCCGTACGGCTGGTCCACGGGCTCCTGGAGCACCTCGGCACCGGCGGCCCGGATGCGTTCGAAGGTGGCGTCCACGTCGTCCGTGGAGAAGATCACCCCGCGGAGCATGCCCTTGGCCAGCAGTTCCGCCATCGCCTGCCGGTCGGCCGGCGAGGCGCCGGGGTCGGCGAGCGGCGGTTCGAGGACGATCTCCACGTCGGGCTGCTCGGGCGAGCCGACGGTCACCCAGCGCATGCCCTCGAAGGCGACGTCGTTGCGCACTTCCATGCCGAGGGCGTCACGGTAGAACGCGAGCGCCTTGTCGTGGTCGTCGACGGCGATGAAGCACTGCGAGAGCTTGATGGTCATGACCCGACGCTACGACGCGGCCGCGGATCCCGCTCCCCTGCCGGCCGCGGAGTTCCGCACGTGCCGGGTGAAGACCTTGGCGACGCACGCCGGGATGGTGGCGCCGGCCTCGTGACGGCGGGCCCGGTAGGCGCTGGGGGTCTCGCCGACCAGCTCCGTGAAGCGCGAGCTGAACGACCCGAGCGAGGTGCATCCGACCGCGAAGCAGACCTCGGTCACGTTCAGGTCCCCCCGGCGCAGCAGGGCCTTGGCCCGCTCGACGCGGCGGGTCATCAGGTAGCTGTACGGGGTCTCCCCGAAGGCCGCCCGGAAGCTGCGGGAGAAGTGCCCGGGCGACATGAGGGCGACGGCCGCCAGGGCCGGTACGTCCAGGGGCTCGGCGTAGTCGCGGTCCATCACGTCCCGCGCGCGGCGCAGCCGCACCAGGTCCTCGATCGTCACGCCGCCTCCCGGCCGCTTCCGGCTCGCGCCTGCTTCGCCCTACTTCCCGCTCTTCCCGGCCTTCTCGGCCTTCTCCGCCTGCATCTGCTTGATGCGGACGGTCTCCTTGCGGACGTCGGCCTGGGTGGCGCGCTCCTTGGCGAGCCACTCCGGCATTTCCTGCTTCAGGGCCTCGATCTGCTCCGTGGTGAGGGGCTCGGTGACACCGCCGCGCGCCAGACCGGCGATGGAGATGCCGAGCTTCCCCGCGACCACCGGGCGGGGGTGCGGGCCGTTGTTCCGGAGGTCCTGCAGCCACTGGGGCGGCTCGGCCTGGAGGGCGGCCAGCTCGGTGCGCGAGACGACACCCTCCTGGAACTCTGCGGGGGTGGCCTCGAGGTACACACCCAGCTTCTTCGCCGCGGTGGCGGGCTTCATGGTCTGGGTGGTCTGGTGCGACGTCATGAGGTCAAGGGTATCGAGCATGTGCGCCACCTCCGACCACGGCCGGTAATCTGGCCGGGTGACAGACTCCCGGACACCCCCCTCGTTCCAGCTCGCATACGTCCCCGGGGTGACTCCCACGAAGTGGGTCCGGATCTGGAAGGAGCGCCTGCCCGACGTTCCGCTGACCCTCGTCCAGGTCACCCCGGCCGAGGCCCCCGCGCTGCTGCGCGGCGGCGGCGCCGACGCCGGGTTCGTGCGGCTGCCGATCGACCGTACGGAGCTCAGCGCGATCCCGCTCTACACGGAGACCACGGTCGTCGTGATCCCGAAGGACCACCTCATGGCCGCGGCCGAGGAGCTGTCGGTCGCGGAGCTGGCCGACGACATCGTGCTCCACCCGCTGGACGACACCCTCGACTGGGAGCAGCTGCCGGGCAAGGCCGCGCTCCAGCGCCCGGAGACCACGGCCGACGCGATCGAGCTGGTGGCCGCGGGCATCGGGGTCCTGGTGGTACCCCAGTCGCTCGCCCGGCTGCACCACCGCAAGGACCTCACGTACCGGACCCTGCTCGACGCCCCCGAGTCGCGCGTCGCGCTGTCGTGGCCCGAGGCGGACGAGACTCCCGAGCTGGTCGAGGAGTTCATCGGGATCGTGCGCGGGCGGACCGTGAACAGCTCGCGCGGGCGCGGCCGCACGCAGCCCGAGCCCGAGCAGAAGAAGGCGAAGCCGGCCCGTAAGCCCGCCCCCAAGTCGGGCGGCAAGCCGGCGGCCCGGAACCCGAGGTCCGGGGCCCCCAAGGGCGGCAAGGCCACGGCC
Source organism: Streptomyces sp. NPDC051563 (assembly GCF_044454225.1). Classification (NCBI taxonomy): domain Bacteria; kingdom Bacillati; phylum Actinomycetota; class Actinomycetes; order Kitasatosporales; family Streptomycetaceae; genus Streptomyces; species Streptomyces sp. NPDC051563. The sequence continues at coordinate 210,042 of NZ_JBITDL010000016.1, read as the reverse complement.
AAGTCCACCGGCAAGCGCGGAAAGCCCCGGGGCCGCTGAGGCGCCTTCTTCGGATCTCACACGCGTACCGATGCCCGGCTCCGCTGAGCCGGACATCGGTATTCGTACACCCGGGCGATGCCCTGAGGGCGTTGCGGCTGCCGCGGGCCCGTCCCTATAGTCACTTCGTATTCATTTCGTCACACTGAGTGAGATGGGGGCAAGGGTGTTACGCATCGGCAAGGGGCGGGTCTCCAAGGGCCTCACCGCGCTGGCCGCCGGAGCGGTCCTCGCGCTGGGAATGGGGGCGGCGCCCGCGGGAGCCGCCGAGGGCTCGTGCGCGGGCGGTGTCACCGGGAGGCTGCCGCGCCTGCAGGACCAGCGGTTCTACGTGCAGTGCGGGGGCGGGGTCGCCACCGTCGTGGCCTGCCCCACCGGGCAGGTCTACGCTCCCGACGCCCAGCTCTGCGAGGCGCCCGAGCTGGTCCGGCCGGCCGTGGCCACGGTCGCCACGGCCGGTCCGGCGAAGCTGAACGGGCTGCTCTTCGGGGTCAGGAACCTGAGCACCACCGTGCGGATCGCGGACGCCCCGGCCGGGCTGGACGGCGTACCGGTCACCTTCACCACCGTCGGCGGCCGGACCCTCTGCACGGCCGTCACCGACCAGTTCGGAGCCGCCCGCTGCGATACCCCGGCCCGGCTGACGATCCCGCTGGACGAGCTCCTGCGCGGCTACCGGGCCACCTACGCGGGCATCGGCGGGATCTACCTCCCCGCCTCCGCCGCGGGCCCCATCGCCCTCCTCTAGGAAAGGGCGTACTTCAGGAAAGGGCGTGCCGGACCCAGACGTTCGGCTCCACGTAGACCGCGAAGCCCTGCTCCGGTTCGCAGTGGACCGGGGACAGGGCGCCGGGAACACGGACCGGGCCGGCCGTGTCGAAGGGCAGGCCGGTCCACTGCCGCCACTCGGCGACGGAGCCGGTGATCGTCATCGACAGCGGGGCCACCGAGTCGATGACGCCGCCCGCCCGCACGTGGACCCGTAGCCACGGGTCGTGCGGCAGGCCGTCCTCGCGGGTGCGGTACGCGTACGCGTGGATCGAGGTGTCCGGTTCGGCCGGCTTTCCGCTGGGCCGGACCGGAGCCACCACCTCGGTGAAACCGCGCGCCCGGGCGGTCTCCCGCATCGCGGCGAGCATCCGGCCGGACAGGCCCTCGCCCTGCCGGTCGACGGCGACGCTGATCTCGATCGCGCTCACGGTGTCGGCCTCGACCCCGCGCCGCAGGTCGGAGAAGGCCCACATCAGGATCCGGTCCCAGCCCTGTGCGGGCAGCGTGCCGTCGCGGCCCGGCGCGTGCTGTGCGAAGGGCACGCTGAAGGCGCGGGCGACCACCGCGTCCGCGTCCGTGGCGATCAGGACGTACTCCGGGAACTCGGCCACCATCCGCGGGTACAGCAGCCAGGCCAGCGCGTCGTGCTGGGCGAACTCGGGCCACGAGTCCTTCATGTCCCAGAGCCGGCCTGCCAGTTCGGGCCGCTCCGCGAGCGTGGTGATCCGGATGCCCGTGCCGTCGGTGCCCGCGCCGCCGGTGTCTGTGGTGTCGTCCATGCCCGCAGGCTAAGCACCCCCCACCTGGGCATCAACCGGTTTTGGCCCGCCCGGACCCCGCCGCGGGCTCCGGAGGAGGCGCACCGCCGGGCTCCCGTCCGCCTCGCGACGCCCGGCACGGGATCAGGCGTCCGTACCGAGTCCGGTCCTCAGCCGCCGGACGGCCTCGGTCAGTTCGCCCGCGCCGGACACCCCGGCGAAGCTGAGCCGGACGAACGGGCCGGGCGGTTCCGCGCAGAAGTAGGGGCGGCCCGGAGCGACCGCGACCCCGGCGCGCAGGGCGGCCGCCACGAAGGCCGCGTCGTCGCCTCCCCCGCCGGGCCGGGCCCACACCTGGTAGCCGCCGCGCGGCGGATGGGGCACCTCCAGCTCCGGCAGCTCCCGCCGCAGCGCCCCCGTGAGCACGTCCCGGCGGTGGCGCAGCTCGGCGGCCACGGTCTTGAGGTGGCGCGGCCAGGCGGGTGCGCCCACCAGTTCCAGGGCGGCCTCCTGGAGGGGCCGGGGCACGAAGAAGCTGTCCACGACCTGGATGGCGCGCAGCCGGTCGAAGACCGGGCCCCGGGCCGCGAGGGCGCCCACGCGCAGGCTGGGCGAGGTGACCTTGGTCAGGGAGCGCACGTGGACGACCACCCCGTCGGGGTCCTCGGCGGCGAGCGGCGCGGGCAGCGGGCCCGCGTCCTCGTGGGCCAGCGAGCGCGCGTAGTCGTCCTCCAGCACGAACGCCCCGGCGGCGCGCGCGATCCGCAGCACCTCGCCCCGCCGCTCGCCGGACAGGACGGCCCCGGTCGGATTCTGGAACAGCGGCTGGCATACGAACACCCGCGCCCCGGTCGCTTCGAAGGCGGCGGCCAGCAGCTCCGGCCGGACCCCGTCGGCGTCCACCGGGACGGGTACCGGCCGGCAGCCGGCGGCCCGGGCGAGGGCCAGCAGTCCCGGGTAGGTCGGGGATTCGACGAGGATGGGCGCCCCCGGCGGGGCGAGCGCCCGCAGTGCGGTGGCCAGCGCGCTCTGGCCGCCCGCGGTGACCAGCACGTCGGCGGCCGCGACCGCCCCGCCGATCTCCCGCGCGAACCAGTCCCGCAGTTCCGGCAGCCCCTCCACGGGCGGCCGCCCCCACACCCCGGGCCGCCGGCCGGCCCGGGCGAGGGCCGCCGCCATGGCCCGCTCGGGCTGGAGCGCCTCGTGCAGGTAGCCGCTGTGCAGGGCGATGACCCCGGCCGGCGGGGCCGCCAGGGTGACCAGCACCCCGGAGGCGTCCACGGAGCGCGGGACCACCTCGCCGGCGTCCTCGGCGCTGAGGGCGACGGCCTGCCAGGAGGTGTCGCCGGGTGCGGGGGCGTGCGTACGGGGCTGCGCCCGGTAGACCCCGGCTCCGGGGCGGGTGACCACGAGGCCTTCGGCGGCGAGCTGGGCGAGGGCCCGGGAGACGGTGACGGGACTGACCCGGTACTGCTCGACCAGGGACCTGCTCGACGGGAGCTTTCCACCCACCGAGTAGCGGTTCAGCTCCGCTCGAAGGGATTCCGCCAGTTCCGCCACGCTGCTACGCTCGTACATGACAGCACAGAATAGCGCTACTCTCTCCAACGCGATAGCAGTTCGAGGCGCCGAAGCCGGAAGGTCCCGGCCCGCGCTCGGCGGCACCGCCCTCGCCGCGGCCGGAGTCGTCACCTTCTCGCTGACCTTCCCCGGCACCGCCTGGGGCCTGGAGAGCTTCGGCCCCTGGTCCCTGTTCGGCCTGCGCTGTCTGCTCGCGGGCCTGACGGCCGGCGCATTCCTGCTGGCCCTGCGCGTCCGGGTGCCCGACCGCGCCCACTGGGCGGGCCTGGTGGTGGTGGCCGGCGGCGTGGTCGTCGGTTTCCCGCTGCTGACCACCCTGGCGCTGCAGACCTCCACCACCTCGCACGCCGCCGTGGTGGTCGGGCTGCTCCCGCTCACCACGGCCGTCGTCTCCTCGCTGCGTACCGGAGCCCGGCCCTCGCGGAGGTTCTGGGCCGCGGCCGTGGCCGGCGCGGTCGTCGTCCTCGGCTTCACGGTGGCCCAGAGCGGCGGCGCCCTCTCGGCCGGCGACGCCTTCCTGTTCGCCGCGCTGCTGGTGTGCGCGGCCGGGTACACCGAGGGCGGGCGGCTGGCCCGGCTGCTGCCGGGCTGGCAGGTGATCGCCTGGGCGCTGGTGCTGTGCCTGCCGATCGGCGTGGCCGGCTCCGCGCTCGGGCTCGCGTACGACCCGGTCCAGCTGACCGGCCGCGGGGTGGCCGGGCTGGTCTGGGTGGCGCTCGGCTCCGCCTTCCTCGGCCTCTACGTCTGGTACCGGGGCATGGCCGAGATCGGCGCCGCCCGCGCCAGCCAGCTCCAGCTCGCGCAGCCGCTGCTGACCCTGATGTGGTCGGTGCTGCTGCTCGGCGAAACCCTGTCCCCGGCCGCGCCCGTCGCCGCCTGCGCGGTGCTCGTCTGCATCGCCGTGACGCAGCGGCCCGACGGGTCAAAAGTGGGCCGAACGACCTAAACTGCTAGCACCGGATCGGACCGCCACCGAGGAGGTCAGCATGCGCGCGACCGAGGGCGACCAGCTGGTTCAGCACGGCAGGATCGTGGGCCAGCACGACAAGGTCGGTGAGATCACCCAGGTCCTGGGAGAGAACGGCACCCCTCCCTACCGCGTCCGCTTCACGGACGGACACGAGGCCGTCATGTCCCCCGGCCCCGACTGCATCGTGACGCACCCCGCCGACCACGACCACTGACGGACCGACCGCTGACGGGCCGCCCCCGAGGGGCCCGCACACGGCCGGATCGGCGGACGGCCGGATCGGCAGACGGCCGGATCGGCGGACGGCCGGGTCAGCGCGGCGGCACGGCCACCGCCGTCGGATAGTGGTCGGCGACCACCCGGGCCATCGCCCCGTTGGGGTCCGCGTCCACCTGCTTCGCGGAGAAGTAGGCGTGGCCGCGGACCTCCGGGTATCCGGCGGCGAACCGCAGGTGCCGGGAGAGTTCGCGCGGATCGCGCCAGGCGGCGGTGGAGCTCTCCGCGTCGCAGCGGTACAGCGCCTCCCCCACGTAGAGCTGGACGCGGGTGCCGGCGACGGTCCGCGCCCACCAGGGGACGATGGCGGCGTAGTCGGCCGACGGGTGGCCGATCTGCCAGTACGCCTGCGGCACGATGGAGTCGATCCAGCCCTCGCGCACCCACTTGCGGGTGTCCGCGTAGAGGTCGTCGTACGTGCCGATGCCGGCCTGGGTCGGCGAACCGAGCGGATCGCGGTCGGAGTTGCGCCAGACGGCGAAGGGGCTGATGCCGAACCGCGTCGCGGGGCGCAGCGCCCGCAGCCGCTCGGACATCTCGCGGACCAGGGTGTCGGTGTTGTGGCGGCGCCAGTCGGCGCGGGTCGCGAAGGACCGGCCGTACTGCTCGTAGGCGGCGTCGTCGTCGAAATCCCGGCCCTCGACGGGGTACGGGTAGAAGTAGTCGTCCCAGTGCACCCCGTCGAGGGGGTAGCGGGCGACGGCGTCGAGCATGGCGTCCTGCACGAAGCGGCGGACTTCCGGCAGCCCGGGGTTGTAGTAGAGCTTGCCGCCGTAGGGCACGGTCCAGCCCGGGTTGCGCCGGGCCGGGTGCCCGGGGGCGAGCAGGCTCCGGTCGGTGTGGTTGGCCACCCGGTACGGGTTGAACCAGGCGTGCAGCTCCAGCCCCCGGGCGTGCGCTTCGGCGACGGCCGTGCCGAGCGGGTCCCAGCCGGGGTCGACCCCCTGCTCGCCGGTCAGCCACTGCGACCAGGGCTCGTGCGCCGAGGGCCACATCGCGTCGGCCGTCGGCCGGACCTGGAGGATCACCGCGTTGAGGCGGCGGGCGACGGCGGTGTCGAGGAGGGCCAGCAGCTCGGCGCGCTGCTCCCGCGCGGAGAGCCCGCTCCGCGAGGGCCAGTCCACGTTCTGCACGGAGGCGACCCACATCCCGCGGAACGCCGGCGCGGCCGCCCCCCGCACTCCTTCCCCCTCGCCGGCCGGGCCCGGCTCCGGCCGCCCGGCCGCCCGCGCGGGGGCCGCCGCCACCGCCGCCAGCACCCCCGCCGCGCCGGCCAGCATCCTCCGCCTCCCGATGGACGCCATGTGACCACTCCGTTCCGCTCCGTGACATTGCCTCGTGTCCGCCCAGCATGCCCGCCCCAGCCCGCCACGCCGGGCAAGGACGGGGGTAACGTCGGGGGGCGTGGCGGGCGCCGGAACGCAGTTACCACTGCACCAGTACGGGGGACCCGCGATGGAGAGCAGCGAAAGGCACGATGTGACGGACCTCCCAGACGACATCGCACGCGTCGGCGTAGTGGGCTGTGGCCAGATGGGCGCGGGCATCGCGGAGGTGTTCGCCCGGAGCGGGCTCGAGGTGATGGTCGCCGAAACCACCGGCGAGGCACTCGAACTCGGGCGGACCCGGCTGCACACCTCCCTGACCAGGGCCGCCGAACGCGGCAAGATCAGCGAGGAGGAGCGGGACGCGACCCTGGCCCGCCTGTCGTTCACCACCGATCTCGGCGAGTTCGCCGACCGCGACCTCGTCATCGAGGCGGTCGTCGAGAACGAGCAGGTCAAGACGGAGATCTTCCAGGTCCTCGACCAGGTGGTGACCCGCCCGGACGCGATCCTCGCCTCCAACACCTCCTCGATCCCGCTGGTCAAGCTGGCCGTCGCGACCTCGCGTCCCGACCAGGTCATCGGCATCCACTTCTTCAACCCGGCCCCCGTGCAGCAGCTCGTCGAGCTGATCCCGGCGCTGACCACGAGCGACGAGACCATCAAGCGCGCCGAGGCGCTGGTCGGCCAGGCGCTGGGCAAGCACGCGATCCGCGCCCAGGACCGGTCCGGCTTCGTGGTCAACGCGCTCCTCATTCCGTACCTGCTGTCCGCGATCCGGATGTTCGAGTCGGGCATCGCGAGCCGTGAGGACATCGACAACGGCATGGAGCTGGGCTGCGCCCACCCGATGGGCCCGCTGAAGCTCGCGGACCTCATCGGCCTGGACACGGTGGCCTCGGTGGCCGACTCGATGTACGCGGAGTTCAAGGAGCCCCTGTACGCGGCTCCCCCGCTGCTCCAGCGCATGGTCGACGCCGGCCGCCTCGGCCGCAAGACCGGCTCGGGCTTCTACCCGTACAGCTGATCAGCACGGCCGGCCCGCACGGCTGATCAGCACGGCCGGCCCGCACGGCTGATCCGCACGGCCGGCCCGCACAGCCGGCCGCGTGCGGCTCAGCCGAGCCGCAGGTGGTGCAGCAGCAACAGCCCGGCCGCCATGTTGGCGGCCGGGATCTCGCCGCGCGCGATCATGTCGGGGACCAGCTTGAGCGGTACCCACTCGCGGCGCGAGGACTCGAAGTCGTCCTCGGGGTGGCCGACGTACGTGGCCCCGTCCGCCCAGTAGAGGTGGTGGCGGGCGTCGGTCAGCCCGTTGGACGGCTCGACGGTCATCAGGTGGTGCAGGGGTCCGGGCCGCCAGCCCGACTCCTCCTCCATCTCGCGGGCGGCCGCCCGCTCCACCGGCTCGCCGTCCTCGACGACCCCGGCGGGCAGTTCCCAGCCCCAGCTGTCGGTGATGAAGCGGTGGCGCCACAGCAGCAGCACCTCGTTGGCCGCGTTGACGGCCGTGGCGACGGCGACCGGGCGCAGCCGGATCACGAAGTGGTCCAGGTGCCTGCCGTCGGGGAGCTCCACATCGGCGAGATTCACGTCGAACCAGCGGTTCGTGTACACGGTTTGCTCACTCAGGTTCATCCACTGCACGGTTCTGCCACCTTCCGATCGAGTAGGTGGCAACATGGCAGCAGTTCACCCCGGCCCAGGGGAACGCGCAAAGGGCGGCGCAGAGAACGCCACGGGGGATGTCACAGCGGAACGCGCAGCGCCCCGTCGATGAGTTCGGCGGTGTCCTCGGCTCCCGAACAACCGCTGGTCAGCAGCTGTTCGCGGACCGCGCGCAGCCGGTCGCGCAGGCGCAGTGATTCCATCCCCTTGGCCCGCTCGGCCATTTCGGCCGCCGAGGCCACTGCCTGGTCGGCCTCGCCTTGGCGCAGCTGGATCTCGCACAGCATCGCGAGCCGGTGCACCCGGCCCCGGTCGTGCGCGGGGGTGCCGACGGCCGCCGACGCCTGCTCCCGGGCCGCCCGCAGATCGCCCATGCCGAGCAGCGCCTCCGCCACCTGTACGTTGACCAGCCCGGGCTGCACGTACCCCGTCTCGTCCGGCTCCGTGCCGGGCCGGATCCGTTCCGCCGCCGCCTCGGCCTTGCGGATGCAGGCCAACGCGGCCGCGGCATCGCCGAGTTGGGCGTAGGCCTTGGCCTGCATGGCGTACAGGTCGGCGGCCAGGGCCGGGGTGATGTGCCGGCCGGCCGCGCGCAGGGCGGCCTCCGCGAAGGCCACGGCCTGGCGGAACTCCCGTAGATGGAGGGACTGATTGACGATCAGCGCGATCACATAGGCCCCGAGCCCCCGGTCCCCGCTCGCCTTGGCCAGCCTCAGCGCCTGGTGGAAGTAGCGCTGGGCCAGCCCGTGCGCGTCCGAGTCGTACGCGCAGATCCCCGCGACGGCCACCAGGGAACCGCCCGCCCGGTGCAGGCTGCGGCCGAGGCCGTCGGAGTAGCTGCCGCGCAGCATGGGGGCGGTCTCGGTGCCGAGGAAGCGGACCACCCGGTCGCGGGTGGCCACGCCGCCGGCCCTGCGGTACATCAGCTCGTAGTGCGCGCGGGCGGCCTTGAGGATCTCCACGTGCTCGGGTCCGACCCGGTTGGGGCCCTCCCTCGACACGTCGGCGTCCTCCGGCGGGTTCTCCCACTCCCACACCGGCATCACCGCCGGGGTGCCGGTCAGGGCCCCGGCGTCGAGGGGCTGGCGGCCGTTGCCGTCGGAGCGCCACAGTGCGGCCGCCCGGTCGACGAAGCCGCTGAGCGGGGACCCCTGGGGATCGGCGGGCTGTCCGGGCAGCCCGAACCCGACGTCGTCGAGGGAGAGCGGCCGCCGCAGCCGTCCCCCGATCACCTCGCAGATCAGGTCCGGGACCTGGCCGCGCGGTCGCTGGCCCTTCAACCACCGCGCCACGGCCGTGTGTTCGTAACGCAGGGCCAGTCCGCGGGTGCGGCCCGCCTGGTTCACGTAAGCGGCGAGTCCGGCATGGGACATTCCCGCCTCGGCGAGGAGGGCGTCGAGCAGTGCATTGGGCTGCATGGCCGCTCCAAGGGCTCGTCGCATCCAGGCTAGTGGGTGCGGGGTTCACACGGGGTGTGAACGGAGTACGCGCATAAATGCGATACGCACCCTCCCGCGGGGGTCCGTCCGAGCGCTTCACTTAAGGGCCTCGCCAAGAGGTAGCCCGGGTCGTCGGCTCCCCCTCGTACAGTGCGACGACCCGCACACCGCGCCGCCCGTCCTGTTGTCTGCCCGACACTCCACGGCAGGCGGGCGGCGCGCTTCGGCTCCGCCGGTTCCTGGTTGGTCGCCGGGCCCCGGCCGGGCCGGACCGAGCGCGGGCCGGGCCCACCCACCGGGCCCGGCCCGCGTGGTCCCCCTTCCGGCACGGACGTCCGCGCCCCAGCCGCACGGACGTCCGCGCCCCCACTCCCCCGCCCTGCCGCGCCCCTACTCCTGCCCGGACCGCTCAGGCCAGGGCGAGCAGGTCCCGGTACTCCTCGCTCCACAAGTCCTCTTCGGCGTCCGGCAGCAGCAGGACCCGGTCGGGACGCAGGGCGTCGAGGGCGCCCTCGTCGTGGGTGACCATGACGATCGCGCCGGGATAGGTGTCCACGGCGGCCAGGACCTCGTCCCGGGAAGCGGGGTCGAGATTGTTCGTGGGCTCGTCCAGCAGCAGCACGTTGGCCCCGCCGTGCACCAGTCCGGCCAGGGCGAGCCGGGTCTTCTCCCCTCCCGAGAGCACACCGGCCCGCTTGTCGGCGTCGTCGCCGGTGAAGAGGAACGCCCCGAGCACCCGGCGCACTTCGCCCTCGCCGAGGTGGGGCGCCGCCGCGGCCAGGTTCTCCCGCACCGTGCGGTCCGGGCTCAGGGTGTCGTGCTCCTGGGCGAAGTACCCGATCCGCAGGCCGTGCCCGCGCACGACCCGGCCGCCGTCGGGCGCCTCCTGTCCGGCGAGCAGCCTCAACAGCGTGGTCTTCCCGGCGCCGTTGAGCCCGAGGACCACCAGCCGGCTGCCCCGGTCGACGGCCAGATCCACCCCGGCCAGTACCTGGTGACCGCCGTAGGACTTGGCCAGGGAGACCGCACCCAGCGGGGTGCTCCCGCAGGGCGCGGGCTCGGGCAGCCGGATCCTGGCCGCCTTCTCCGTCCGGCGGACCGGCTCCAGACCGGCGAGCATCCGGTCGGCCCGCCGGGCCATGCTCCTGGCCACGACCGCGGTGGCCACCCGCGCCTTCATCCGGTCCGCCTGGGCGTGCAGGGCGCCCGCCTTGCGCTCGGCGCCGGCCCGCTCCCGGGTGCGCCGGCGTTCGTCGGCCTCCCGCTGCGCGAGATGGGCCCGCCAGCCGGTGTTGTACACGTCGACCGTCGTGCGCGGGGCATCGAGGTGGAAGACCCGGTTGACGGTGTCGTCGAGCAGGTCGGTGTCGTGGCTGATCAGCACCAGGCCGCCGGGGTGGCCCTTCAGGAACTCGCGCAGCCAGGCCACGGAGTCGGCGTCCAGGTGGTTGGTCGGTTCGTCGAGCAGCAGGGTGCCCGCACGGCCGCCGAAGAGGATCCGGGCCAGCTCCACCCGGCGCCGCTGCCCGCCGGACAGTTCCCCGACGGGCCGGTCCACGACCCGGCCGGGCAGGCCGACCCCGGCGGCCACCCGGGCCGCCTCCGCCTCGGCCGCGTACCCTCCGCGGGCCTGGAACTCCGCTTCGGCGCGCGCGTAGGCATCCATCGCGGCCCGCAGGGCCCCCGGGCCGCTCGCTCCCGCCATGGCCGCCTCGGCCGCCCGCAGGGCGCGTACGGTCCGGTCCAGACCGCGGGCCGACAGGATTCGGTCGGAGACGCTGACCAGCGGATCGGCGGCGCGGGAGTCCTGCGCCAGGTACCCGACCGGGGCGGTACGGGTGACGCCCCCGGCCTCGGGCTTCGCCGCCCCGGCCAGCACGTTCATCAGGCTGGTCTTGCCGGCGCCGTTGCGGCCCACCAGGCCGATGCGGTCGCCGGGGGCGACGGTGAAGGAAATGTCGGACAACAGCAGACGGGCGCCTGCGCGCACGTCGACACCACGAACGGTGATCATGGGATAACGCTCCGAGACAGCAGAAGGACACACGGGTGACGTGGGAGTGGGTCCTTGAGCTAAGAAACTCGGGGCATAGACATGCCACCAACGGTAACGGAGCGCCCCCACGCCCCGCACGGCCTTTTCCCTGGGCACGGCCGAGGGGGTGCACCCCGGATCGGGATGCACCCCCTCGGCACGACAGCGGCAGCGGCTAAGCGCCGCGCAGCACCGCCCCCGTACGCTCGCCCGCGAGGGCGACCGCCGCGTCACGGGCCGCCGTGGACTCCTCGGCGGTCAGCGTCCGGTCGGCCGCACGGAAGCGCAGCGCGTACGCGAGGGACTTCTTGCCCTCGCCCACCTGCTCGCCCTCGAAGACGTCGAACAGCCGCAGGGACTCCAGCAGTTCACCGGCACCCTTGTGCAGCGCGTCCTCGACGGCCGAAGCCGGCACCGACGCGTCCACGATCAGCGCGACGTCCTGGGTCGCCACCGGGAAGGAGGAGATCCGGGGCGCCTGGAGGGCCTCGCCGCCGGCCGCGGCGAGGCGGTCCAGGTCGAGCTCCATGGCACTGGTGCGGGCCGGCAGGCCCATCGCCTTGACCACGCGCGGGTGCAGCTCACCGGCGTGGCCGATGACCGTCTCCACCCCGTCCAGGGTGACGAGCAGTTCGGCGCAGCGGCCCGGGTGCCAGGGACCGTACTGGCCCTGCCGCACGACGAGCTCCGCACCGGCCTCGACGGCCAGCGAACGCGCCGCCTGGACCGCGTCGGCCCAGTCGGCCGGACGGCCCTTGCCCCACCAGCCGGCCTGCTCGCGGGCCCCGGCCAGCACGACCGCGGCGTAGCGCGGCTGTGCGGGCAGGGCCGCGTTCAGGGTGGCGATCTCCTCGTCGGTGGGACGCCGGTCGACGCCGAGGCGTACGGCGACGCCCGGCTGCGCGGCGGCCCGGAAGACCGAGCCGGTCTCGAAGAGGGCGAGGTCGTGGCTGCCCCGGCTGTCGTTGCGGCGCAGCGCGCCGAGCAGACCCGGCAGCAGCGTGGTGCGCAGCGCCGGCTCCTCGTCGGAGATCGGGTTGACCAGCTTGACGACCTGGCGGGAGGCGTCGTGCGCGGACAGCTGGAGCTGGTCGAAGACGCCCTCCCCGATGAAGGGGTAGCTGAGCGCCTCGACGTAGCCCGCGCCGGCCAGCGCGCGGCCGACCCGGCGGTGCAGCTGCTGCCGGGCGGTCAGACCGCGGCCGGAGGGCACCTGCGGGAGGGTGGAGGGGAGGTTCCCGTAGCCCTCCAGCCGGATGACCTCCTCGGCGAGGTCGTTGGGCTCGGCGAGGTCGGGCCGCCACGAGGGCGTCGTGACGACGAGCTCGTCCTGGCCGTAGACGTCGCAGCCGACCTCCTGCAGGCGGCGTACGACGGTCTCCCGGCCGTAGTCCATGCCCGCGACCTTGTCGGGGTGGTCCGCGCTCATCGCGATGGTGCGCGGCGCGCCCGGTGCGGTGAGCTCGGTGACGCCGGCCTCGGCCGTGCCGCCCGCGAGCAGCACGAGCAGGTCGACGGTGCGCTGCGCGGCAGCGGCCGCGGCCTGCGGGTCGACGCCGCGCTCGAAGCGCTTGGACGCCTCGGAGGACAGCTTGAGGCGGCGGGCGGTGCGCGAGATCGACACGGAGTCGAAGTGCGCGGCCTCCACGACCACCTCGGTGGTGCCGGTGACGACGCCCGTCTCGGGGTCCGTGACGGAGTCGGCGATCTCGGTGTTGGCGCCGCCCATGACACCGGCGAGCCCGATCGGGCCGCTGTTGTCGGTGATCACCAGGTCCTCGGAGTCGAGCGTGCGCTTGACCCCGTCGAGGGTGGTGAACTTCTCGCCCTGCTCGGCCCGGCGGACGCCGATGGCGCCGTCGATCCGCGAGCGGTCGTAGGCGTGCAGCGGCTGGCCGAGTTCCAGCATCACGTAGTTGGTGATGTCGACGGCGAGCGAGATCGGGCGCATGCCCGCCTTCTGGAGGCGGCGCGTGAGCCAGATCGGGGAGCGCGCCTCGGGGTCGAGACCGGTCACGGTGCGCGCGGTGAAGCGGTCGCAGCCCTGCGGGTCGTCGATCTTGACGGCGTAGCCGTACGAGTTGGGCGCGGGCACGTCGAGCAGCGCCGGGTCGCGCAGCGGCAGGCCGTACGCGGTGGCGGCCTCGCGGGCCACACCGCGCATGGACATGCAGTAGCCGCGGTCCGGGGTGATGTCGATGTCGAGGACCTCGTCGACCAGCTCCAGGAGCTTGATCGCGTCGGTGCCGACCTCGTGCTCGTGCGGCAGCACGATGATGCCGTGCGTGCCGTCGTCGCCCATGCCCAGCTCGTCACCGGAGCAGATCATGCCGTGGGAGGTGCGGCCGTACGTCTCGCGCGCGGCGATCGCGAAGTCGCCGGGCAGCACCGCGCCGGGCAGCACCACGACGACCTTGTCGCCGACGGAGAAGTTCCGGGCGCCGCAGACGATCTCCTGCGGCGCGCCGGTGCCGTTGGCGGCGCCGACGTCGACCGTGCAGAAGCGGATCGGCTTGCGGAAGCCTTCGAGCTCCTCGATGGTCAGCACCTGGCCGACGACGAGCGGGCCCTTGAGCCCGCCGCCGAGCTGCTCGACGGTCTCGACCTCGAGGCCGGCGTCGACGAGCTTGTGGGCCACGTCGCGACCGGTTTCACCCGCGGGGAGGTCGACGTACTCCCGCAGCCAAGAAAGCGGGACGCGCATCAGATCTCACTCCCGAACGGCCGGGTGAAACGAACGTCACCCTCGACCATGTCTCGCATGTCTTCTACGTTGTGACGGAACATCAGCATCCGCTCGATGCCGAAGCCGAAGGCGAACCCGCTGTACTTCTCGGGGTCCACACCGCAGGCGGTGAGCACCTTCGGGTTGACCATGCCGCAGCCGCCGAGCTCGATCCAGCCCTCGCTGGAGCAGGTACGGCACGGGCGGTCGGGGTTGCCCACCGACTCGCCGCGGCACACGTAGCACTGCATGTCCATCTCGGCGGACGGCTCGGTGAAGGGGAAGAAGTGCGGGCGCAGGCGCGTGGTGGTGCCCTCGCCGAACAGCTCCTGGACCATGTGGTCCATCGTGCCCTTGAGGTCCGCCATGGTCAGGCCCTCGTCCACGGCGAGCAGCTCGACCTGGTGGAAGACCGGGGTGTGCGTCGCATCGAGCTCGTCGGTGCGGTACACCCGCCCCGGGCACACGATGTAGACGGGGGGCTTGCGCTCCAGCAGCGAGCGCGCCTGCACCGGGGAGGTGTGGGTGCGCAGCACGACACCGGACTCGTCGCCCTCGGTGCCTTCCGGCCCCCGGACGAAGAAGGTGTCCTGCATCTGGCGCGCCGGGTGGTCGGGCGTGAAGTTGAGGGCGTCGAAGTTGAACCACTCCGCCTCGACCTCGGGGCCCTCCGCGACCTCGTACCCCATGGCCACGAAGATGTCCGCGATGCGGTCCATCAGCGTGGTCAGGGGGTGCCGGGCGCCGGCGGGCACGCGGTCGTAGGGCAGCGTGACGTCCACCGCCTCCTCGACCAGCACCCGCTCGTCGCGCTCGGCCTCGAGCGCGACCGTGCGGGCCCCGAACGCCTTGTTCACGGCGCCGCGGGCCTGGCCCACGAGCTTGCCCGCGGTGGCCTTGGCCTGCGGGGGCAGCGCGCCGATCTCGCGGTTGGCGAGCGCCAGGGGCGAGCGATCGCCCATGTGCGCGGTCTTCGCCTCGCGAAGTTCGTCGAGGTCGCCGGCGGCGGCGAAGGCGGCGAGCGCCTCGTCCCGCATGCGCTCGATCTCTTCCGGTTTCAGTGCCTCGACCTCGACAGGGTCGTACGACTTGTTCGGTGCCGACATCTCTTCCCGTACTTCCGATGGCTGGCTGGTGGTCCCCCGCACGACGCGCAGGACGCGCTCGGCCCTAGGACACAAAGGTGCCAAAGGTCGAGTCTAAAGGTCGCTGGGGGTGAAGGAGCCCGTGGGCCGCCTGGCGAGACGCTCCGCAGTGCTACTGCGTGAGGTACGCCGGGGCGCCGACGGGCAGGATAAATCGGAACTCGGCGCCGCCGCCGGGGCCGCGGCCGACCTTGATGGTGCCGCCGTGGGCTTCCACGATGCCCTTGACGATGTAGAGGCCCAGCCCGGTGCCGCCGCGCTTGCTGCCCCGCCAGAAACGGGTGAAGACGCGGCCCATCGACTCCTCGGGGATACCAGGGCCTTCATCGGTCACGGTGACGGCGGTTCCCTTCTCGGTCTTCCCCGCGGCGTTCGCGAAGTCGGTCGGCGTCACGTCGATGGTGACGGTTCCCTCGCCGTGGCGCACCGCATTTTCGAGCAGGTTGCCGAGGATCTGGTCGATCTTGTCCGGGTCCGCCCACAGGTCGGGCAGCGGCCGGCTCACGCTGACCAGGAACCGCTCCGGGGCCTGCCCGTTCGCGGTGAGTGCCTGGACGTGGCGGCCCACGGCGGTGGAGATGTCGACCGGCTGGCGGCGCACCTCCAGGCGGCCCGAGTCGATGCGGGAGATGTCGAGGAGCTCGGCGATGAGCCGGGTGACCCGGTTCGCGTCGGCGTCGACGGTCTCCAGCATCAGCCGCTTCTGGTCGTCGGTGAACCGCTCCCACTTGGCGAGGAGGGTCGCCGTGAACCCCTTCACCGAGGTGAGCGGGGAGCGGAGCTCGTGCGCGACGGTGGCGATCAGCTCGGCGTGGCTGCGTTCGGTGCGCCGCCGGGCCTCGGTGCCCCGCAGGGTGACCACGAGCCGGCGCACGGGGCCCTTGGGGTGGGTGCGCACGTACCGGGCGGAGACGAGCACCTCGCGGCCGCCGGGGAGCAGCAGGTTGCGCTCGGGCTGTCCGCGCCGGGTGGCGAGGCCTCCGTAGGGGTCGGTCAGCGCCCACCAGCGGCGGCCTTCGAGGTCTTCCAGCGGGAGCGCGTGCTCGATGCCCAGCCCGAGTGCCTCGCCCGCCACGAGGGCGGTGATCCGGGCGGCGGCGGCGTTGAAGCAGATGACCCGGCCGGTGGCGTCGGCGACGACCAGCCCGTCGGGCAGGTCGTCGGGGTCGATCCCGAGGCCGGCGTACTCGCCGTGCCCGTCCGGGAGCCCGGGCGCCTCCGGCTCCGGAGCCGCCGCGGCGGGCCCCGTGGGGCCCGTGGGTGCGGTACGGGCCTGCGCGGGCGGGGCGCAGGCGCCCTGGGGCTGCTGTACGGGCAGCCGGGCGGCGGGGCCGGCCAGCTGGGACACGGTCGCCAGGACCGGTGCGCCGGCCGCCTTGGCGGCACCTGGCGAGCTGTTCGTACCGACGGTCATGTCCCCGTACCCCACATCTCCGAGTACCACAGTGGGCCCCCCGGGCGGCCACATTACTAGCTGGGGGTCACGGAGCGGCACCCTCCGGGCGCCCGCTGTGCACGCGCGGAGGCGTACAGGCACACGGCGGCGGCCGTGGCGAGGTTCAGGCTCTCGGCCTTTCCGTGGATCGGGACCCGTACGACGGCGTCGGCGAGCGCCCTGGTCTCCTCGGGCAGGCCCCATGCCTCGTTGCCGAAGATCCAGGCCGAGGGGGTGCCCATGGTGCCCGCGTCGAGCTCGGCGTCGAGGTCGTCCGTGCCGGCCCCGTCGGCGGCGAGGATCCGTACGCCGGCCGCGCGCAGCCCCTCGACGGCCTGCTCCACGGGCACGCCGACGGCCACCGGGAGGTGGAAGAGGGAGCCCACGGAGGCGCGTACCGACTTGGGGTTGTACAGGTCCACGGAGGCGTCGGTCAGCACGACCGCGTCGGCTCCGGCGGCGTCCGCGCAGCGCAGCACCGTACCGGCGTTGCCGGGGTCGCGGACGTGCGCGAGGACGGCGACGAGCTTGGGCCGGGCCTTGAGGATCTCCTCGAACGGGGAGTCCAGGAAGTGGCAGACGCCGACCAGGCCCTGCGGGGTGACCGTTTGGGAGACCTCGGCGAGGACCTCGTCGGAGGCGTAGTGGACGCGGGCCCCGGCGGCGTACGCGGCGTCGACGATGTCGGCGTAGCGTTCGGCGGCCTCCACGGTCGCGAACAGCTCGATCAGCGTGGACTCGCCGCCCGCGCCGCGGTGCTCCACCGCCTCGCGCACGGCCTGCGGGCCCTCGGCGATGAAGCGGCGCTCCTTGGTACGGAAATTGCGTCGCGCCAGGCGCCTGGCGGCGGCCACCCGGGTGGACCGGGGGGAGATCAGCTCGGCGGGGGTGCCCATGGCGGTCGGCTCGCTTCCGTACGTACACAAGGGTGGAACGGGTGGGTCAACGCACCGGACCCGCAGGCGCGGGGCCTGCGGGTCCGGGACAAGTTACTGCAGCCTTGAAGGGCGTGCTGCTCAGGCAGCGACCTTCGGGGCGTTGACGTCGGCCGGGAGGGCCTTCTGCGCGACCTCGACCAGCGCGGCGAACGCGTTGGGGTCGTTGACGGCCAGCTCGGCGAGGATCTTGCGGTCCACCTCGATGTTGGCGGCGTTCAGACCCTGGATGAGGCGGTTGTACGTCATGCCGTTCTGGCGGGCAGCGGCGTTGATGCGCTGGATCCACAGCCGACGGAAGTCGCCCTTGCGCTTCTTGCGGTCGTTGAAGTTGTAGACCAGGGAGTGGGTGACCTGCTCCTTGGCCTTGCGGTACAGGCGCGAACGCTGACCGCGGTAGCCCTTGGCCGCCTCGAGGATTGCCCGGCGCTTCTTGTGCGCGTTTACTGCCCGCTTGACGCGTGCCACTTTGTACTCCTTGTAGCGGGGCCGCGGATGACTTCACACGGCCCGAATTCGATGGGGTCCCGGTCTTGACGTGCTCCCGCTCCCGGAAGGGGAGCGGAGGACGTCACTTGCCGAGAAGCTTCTTGATCTTCGCGGCGTCGCCGGGGGCCATCTCCGCGGTGCCGGTCAGGCGGCGGGTGACACGGGACGACTTGTGCTCGAGCAGGTGGCGCTTGCCGGCGCGCTCGCGGAGCACCTTGCCGGAGCCGGTGATCTTGAAGCGCTTCTTGGTCCCGGAGTGCGTCTTGTTCTTCGGCATGGCGCCGTTATCTCCTCGTCGGTGGCGCCCCCACCGGCCCTGGTGGGGGCCGGCTCGCGGGAGCGTCATGTTGTATCGGTGATCCGAGACGGGCTGCCTCGGAATCAGGCCTGGGCAGAGGCCTCGTCCGAGGCGGCTGCCTCGTCGGTGCCAACCTCGGCCGCCGCGTCGGTCGCTTCGTCGGAAGCGTCCTCGGCGTCCACGTCCTCGGCTTCGAGTGCGGCGTTCTCCGCCTCGAGCGCGGCGTCGGCGGCCAGGGCCTCGTCACCGCTCTCGTCGCTGTGCGCAGCACCCTGGCGCTCGGCCTTGCGGGCGGCCTGCGCCTCGCGGGCTTCGGCCATCGCCTCGGTCTTCTTCTTGTGCGGACCGAGAACCATGATCATGTTTCGGCCGTCCTGCTTCGGGTTCGACTCGATGAACCCGAGGTCCTCGACGTCCGAAGCCAGACGCTGCAGCAGTCGGTAGCCGAGTTCCGGCCTGGACTGCTCGCGACCACGGAACATGATCGTGATCTTGACCTTGTCGCCCTGCTTGAGGAACCGAACGACGTGACCCTTCTTGGTGTCATAGTCGTGCGGGTCGATCTTCGGCCGGAGCTTCATTTCCTTGATGACCGTGTGCGCCTGGTTCTTGCGCGCCTCACGGGCCTTCATGGCCGACTCGTACTTGAACTTGCCGTAGTCCATGAGCTTGCAGACCGGCGGGCGTGCGGACGCCGCGACCTCGACCAGGTCGAGGTCGTACTCCTGCGCGAGCTCAAGCGCCTTGGCAAGCGGCACGATGCCGACCTGCTCGCCACTCGGGCCGACGAGTCGTACCTCGGGAACGCGAATCCGGTCGTTGATGCGGGGCTCGGTGCTGATGGATCCTCCTCGGTAGCACCACACGACTGTCTGGAGGACAGCCGCTGACGTTTTTCCGTCAGACCGACCGCGGCGGAACATACAAAAAGCCCCGCCGGGCACAGACGGGGGCTCCAATACAACCGGAGCACCGTCGCGTGCTAACCGCGGGGCGCAAAATCGGGCAGCTTTCCATCGTCCGTACGGAACGATGGATACCACCAGACCGGTGACCCGCCTCCCGTGAGGGCGGCTGGGTGGGAGAATCGGAGCCTCCACTTGTGGGCCGGGCACTAGGTGTCCGGCCGGTCGAAGTACATACTAGCACCCGCGTTGCAAGCCTGCCGCACGGCATATCGTGGGGCACATGACTGACGCGACGCCCTCCGGTTCCCCCACTGACGCTCCCGACTACGACGACCTGACCCGCGACATCGCGGACGTGCCGGCCGTCGAGGTCATCACCACGGTGGCCGTCCACCTGCTCAGCGCTGCTGCGGTCAACCTGGGCCTGGACAAGCCGGACTCCGAGTACAAGGACCTCGACGAGGCCCGCAAGCTGATCACCGCCCTGGCCGGCCTGGTCACCGCGAGCGCCACCGAGATCAGCTCCTTCCACGCCGCCCCGCTGCGCGACGGCCTGAAGTCCCTCCAGCTGGCCTTCCGCGAGGCCTCCCTGGTGCCGGACGAGCCGGGGCAGGGCCCGGGCGAGAAGTTCACGGGTCCCGTGTACGCGTAACCACGGAGTCCCGAAAGGAAGGGGGCCCCGGCAGCTGCAAGCTGCCGGGGCCCCCTTTCCCGGTTCTCAGCGCGTGAAGAGCGGCTCGCCCGGCGGGACCGGGGCCCCCTCCGGGAGCAGTGCCAGGTCCAGTCCGCCTACGAGGCGTGCGCGCAGGGTCTCGTCGGCCGCCAGGGCCTCGGCCACCCGGCGGGCCGCGGCGGCGGCCTGCGGGCCGGCCGCCAGCACGATCGCCAGGGTTCCGTCGGCGTCCGCGCCGCCCGGGCCCAGGTGGGCGCCGAGTACGGCCGGCTCGGCGGTCACGACGGCCCGTACGGCCTCGCGCACGGCGGGGTCGGCGAGCGGACCGGCGTCCGTGCGGCCCTCGGCGAGCGCGAGCAGCGCGGGGCCCGCGAGCTGGTACGGGACCGGCCCTGACAGGTCGAGGACGAGGGTGTCGGCCTTCTCGTGCACGGCGGCGGCCAGCGCCTGGTGCAGCGGCACCGCCACCGGGCGGGCGGCCGGGTCCCACAGCGCCAGCGAGGCGATGGAGGTGAAGGCGGGCAGCGCCCGCCGGTCCCCCGCCCGCAGGGTGGGGACGGCCATGTCGCTGGTCTTCTCGCGCGTGAGTCCGGTCTCGGGGTCGGTCTCGACCTCGCCGAGCACCGCGACGACGGGAACCAGGAGGCGGGCGTCCTTGAGGGCCGCCAGCACCTCCGGCTCCTTGGCTCTGTCCACGGCCCAGGCGGCCAGGGCCGCGCTCAGCCGGGGGTCGGCGGAGCCGTCGTCGCCGGAGAAACCGGGGTCCGGGATGTTCTTGTTCAGCTCAGCATTGTTCGCCACAGTTCCCCGAGCCTATCCCGCGCCGGGATCCCGCCGCCCGGCCCGGGGCCGCCGGGCCAGTACGCCGCCCGCCACGAGCAGGAGCAGTCCCGCGGCCACGCCCGCCGGGGCGCCGAAGCGCGCCCAGGGCCCGGGGTGGGGCACCGGGTCGGGGCCGGCGCCGAAGTAGGGGCTCGTGGCCGCCACGGGTACGGGCAGCACCGGTTCGGGGGCCATCCCGTCCGCGGCCTGGAGGGCGGCGACCGGGTCGACCAGGCCGAAGCCGCGGGAGTCGTCGCGGCCGCCGGGCGGGGAGCCGGAGGCGGTGTCCTCCAGCAGGTTCTTGATCTGCGCCGGGGACAGCCCCGGGTGGCCGGCCTTGACCAGGGCGACGGCGCCGGAGACGAAGGCCGAGGCGGCGCTCGTGCCCCAGCCCTCGTAGTAGGAGCGGTCGGGGTCGGCGATGACCACGTCGACGCCCGGGGCGCTGACGGTGGCGTACCAGTTGCGGGTGGAGAAGGGGGCCTTCTTGTTCTTGCGGTCGACGGCCGTGACGGCGATGACCCCGGGGTAGGCAGCCGGGTACGAGATGCGGTCCCCGTCCTTGCCGCCGTTGCCGGCCGAGGCGACGACGACCACGCCCTTGCCCAGGGCGTACTGGACGGCCTCGTCCTCGGACGCCTCGTGGTGGGCGGAGCTGCTGTCGTCGCCGAGCGAGAGGTTGATCACGTCGGCGCCGTGGTCGGCGGCCCAGCGGATGCCCTCGGCGAGGGCGCCGCCCTTGTTCTCGCGGGCCTGGTCCTTGCCGGGGTCCTTGTCCTCCAGGATCACCCGGACCGGGAGGATCTTCGCCTGGGGGGCGACGCCGAGCACGCCCCCGAGGCCGAGGGAGCCGTGGCCGTGCCCGGCGATGATCCCCGCCATGGCGGTGCCGTGGCGGGCCCAGGCCCGGTCGCCGGGTCCGGCGCCCATGCCGACGAGGTCGACGCCCTCCAGCACCTGGCCGGCCAGGTCGGGGTGGGTCGGGTCGACCCCGGTGTCGAGGACCGCCACGGTGATCCCGTCGCCCTTGGTGGTGCCCCAGGCCTCCTCGGCGCGCAGGGCGGTCAGCCCCCACTGGCGGTCGCGGATGGCGTCGGCGGCGGCCGGCGGCGCGGCGGTGACGGCGAACAGGGCTCCGAGCGCGAGGGCGGCCGGGAGCAGGGCGCGGCGGATCATGGAGCGGCCTCCGAGGTGGCCGTCGGGGCCTGCGGATCGGGTGACGGACCGGGTGACCCGGGATCCGATGACTGCGACCCCTGCGACTCCCCCGCCTCCGGAGAGGTCCGCGGGGACGGCCGGCCGTGCGGGGAGGCGAGCCCGCGCAGGGCCCCTTCCACCAGTTCGGCGACGGCCTTGGCCTCGTGGCCGAGGCCCGCCTTGGCCACGCGTCCCATGGCGTCCTCGGCCATCTTGTCCTCGGCGGGGCTGGGTGCGCCGAGGCGGCGGCCGTCGGCGAAGGCGGAGACGGTGTAGACGACGACCGGGGCCTCGGCGAGCACGGAGGCGGTCCAGGCGGCCCGCCGGTTGTCGGGGAACCCGTAGCCGGTCGGGGCCGTCAGGCGGCCGCGCAGGGAGTCCATCGCGGCGGCGTCGGCGGGGGTGAAGACCATGCCGACGGTGACGAGGGAACTGCGGGTGGCGTCGGTGTAGGTCGCGCGGAGCACGCGGGTGCACCCGGTTCCGGCGAACAGGGCCTGCCAGTCGGCGGCGAGCGCCTCGGAACAGCCCGCCTCGGCGGCGGGGGCTATCCGGGTCCAGGTGCGGTCGGCGCCGCCCGGCCCGGAGTCCTGGCCGTCGAGGACGGGCGGGAACAGGGTGTCGACCGGGGCGCTGTGCCAGAGGGAGGCGGCCTTGCGGTAGGCCTCTTGGGGGGACAGTGCCCGGTTCGCGGCCCGGTGGTCGCTGACGGCCTTGTAGCTGGCCGCACCGGTGAGACCGAGGCCGAGGAGGCCGCACAGGGCGGCGGCGAGGACCGTTCCGCGGCGCCGCCGTGGCGGTGCCGGGTCCCGGTCGGGCGCGGTCAGGACCCCGCCGTGCGGTGTGGACGTACTCATCCGGCGGCTCAGCCCCCCGTTCCCGTCGGCTGCCTGCCCTTACTTTACGCGCCCGTCAGGGCCGCGATGCCGCCCGGGGAAGAGCGACGGTACACACATGCGAACCCTCGCCTCAACATCCGATCGTTCTACGAAAGGCGCACCCGGCGGCCGGACGCGGAGGTGACCGTGGCGGGCGGCCGGGGCTCTGACCTGGCCGGGCTCCCCACGGCCTGAGCGAACCCCCTACCCACGAGTACAACCGTCTGGCAGGCTGCGGCCCATGAACTCCCCCGCCGCCGACCGGGCCCGCTACGACCGGGCCACCGCCCATCTCGACGCTCCGCTCGCCCTCGTGGATCTGGAGGCGTTCGATGCGAACGCCGACGATCTCGTGCGTCGCGCCGGCGGGAAGCCGGTCCGGGTGGCGAGCAAGTCCGTACGCTGCCGGGCGCTCCTCGAACGGGTCCTCGCCCGGCCCGGGTTCGCCGGAATCATGTCCTACACGCTCGCCGAGTCCCTCTGGCTGGCCCGCTCGGGCTTCGAGGACGTGCTGCTCGCCTACCCGTCCGCCGACCGGGCCGGCTTCGCCGAGCTCGCCGCCGATCCGAAGCTGGCCGGCGCGGTCACCGTGATGATCGACGACCCCGCGCAGCTGGAGCTCGTGGACCGGGCCCGCGACGGCGGCGCCGAGGAGATCCGGGTCTGCCTGGAACTGGACACCGCGCTGCAGCTCTTCGGCGGCAGGGTGCGCGTCGGCGCCCGGCGCTCCCCGCTGCGCGAGCCCGCCCAGCTCGCCGAGCTGGCCCGCGCGGTGAGCGCCCGGCCCGGCTTCCGGGTGGTCGGGCTGATGGGTTACGAGGGCCACGTGGCCGGGGTGGGCGACGCGCTGGCGGGCCGCCCGCTGAGGTCGCGCGCCATCCGGCTGATGCAGGGCGCGGCCCGCAAGGAGCTGGCCGCCCGCCGGGCCGAGGCCGTACGGGCCGTGCGCGCGGTGGTGCCGGACCTGGAGTTCGTCAACGGCGGCGGCACCGGCAGCGTCCAGCAGACGGCCGCCGAGGACGCGGTCACGGAGATCGCCGCCGGGTCGGGGCTCTACGTGCCGCGGTTGTTCGACAACTACACCTCGTTCAGCGGCCGCCCCGCGGCGCTCTTCGCCCAGCCGGTGGTCCGCCGGCCCGGGGTCGGCGTGGTCACGGTGCTCGGCGGCGGGTACCCGGCTTCCGGCGCGCCCGGCGCGGACCGGCTGCCGGTTCCGTACCTCCCCGCGGGGCTGCGCTACGACCCGCAGGAGGGGGCCGGCGAGGTGCAGACCCCGCTGCTCGGCAGCCCGGCCGACGATCTGCTGATCGGCGACCGGGTCTGGTTCCGGCACGCGAAGGCCGGCGAGCTGTGCGAGCGCTTCGACACCCTGCACCTGGTCGAGGGCGACCGGGTGACGGCCACCGCCCCGACCTACCGGGGCGAGGGCCGCACGTTCCTCTAGGAGAGGGGAAGTCCTCCAGAGGGAAGTCCGCTAGAAGACGGAGTCCGCCTGGTCCGGGATGACGCTCGTGTCACCCCGGAGCACGGGCCCCGGGGTGCCGTCGCGGCCGGTGAAGCCGGTGGTCGCGCACGGGTACGGGGTGGCCTTCTGCTTCTTGGGCTGGATGAACATCGGGTTCACGATCCACTTGCCGTCGCTGTTGTCGTAGGCGCGGCACATCAGCTCGTTCTTGTTGCGGTTCACGACGAGCCGCAGCGCGGTCGCGTCCCGCAGGAACGAGATGTCGGTGTCGGAGTCGCCCGCCGCGAAGACCTGCCGGCGGGCGGCCGGCTGGACCTTCTCGGCCGCGGCGCCGCGGACCCCGAAGATCTCCTTGTTGATCCAGCAGCGCTTGCCGTCGATGTACGTGATCATCGTGTCGTCGCCGTCCGCGACGGACCCGCAGCCCTGCAGGTGGGAGGTGAACTTCCCGCCGTACGTGGTGGTGTTGCGGATGCCGATGACGTGCCCGGCGTCGATGCCCACGCCCTGGGCCCACACCTCGACGACCGGCTGCGGCGAGGCGGAGCTGATCCAGACGTCGAAGCCGGCCTTCTGCAGGGCGCCGATGAGTTCCTTCTGCTGGTCGTAGTAGCGCACCCAGCCGGTGGCGGTGGTGGAGCCGACCTGCTGCTTGGCGTCGACCGGGGCGGCCAGGTTCTCGGCCCGGGCGGCGGCCGCGAAGCCGCGGATCTCGCGCGCGGTCCAGCCCTGCATGAGCTGCGGGAGCCAGGCGTAGGCGGGTTCGGTCGTACGGCGGTCCCAGCCGGCGAAGGCGGGGGCGGCCGCGCGGGTGGCGGCGGTGCCGTAGACGGCGTTGATCTCGTCGGCGCAGCCGGCCCCCTCGGGGGTTCCGGTGGGCAGCGGGGCGCCGGGCCGGGCGAGGGCGCCGCAGGCCTCGGCCAGGGCCTGTGCGGCGGCCGGCGTGAGGAAGCGGCTGGTGCGCGACCAGTCGCCCCCGGCGGGCTGGCGGATCTTGCCGTTGCGCAGCAGCCAGAACATCTGCGCGTCGCCCACGTCGTTCTTGACGACGGTGTTGTCCCAGTCGAAGACCGCGACCGGCTTGTTGCGGCTGGGCCGGTACGGGTTGCAGCTGCCGTAGTCCTCGATGAGCTGCTGGAGCCGGGCCTGGTTGGTCCCGTACCAGGCGGACCGGAGCCGGGGGGTGGTGCAGTGGCCCCCGGGGTGGGCCTGGGCGGCGGGGGCGGCGGCCACGAGGGTGCCGGCGGCTATCGCGGCGGCGGCGCCGACGGCCTGGAGCCGGCGCATGGAGCTGAGTCGGGTCACTGAACTGGGTTCTCCTGGTTCTTCAAGATCGTTGCGGACGGTAGAGCACGACAGCCGGGCGTCGTGCGACGCCCGGCTGTCGGGTGGGTGGTGGGGAGGTGAACGTTTAGAGCGGAGTGACGTACGCGCCGGAGATCCCGCCGTCGACCAGGAAGTCGGTGGCGTTGATGAAGGAGGAGTCGTCGCTCGCGAGGAAGGCGACGGCGGCGGCGATCTCGGTGGGCTCGGCGAACCGGCCCAGCGGAATGTGCACGATCCGGCGGGCGGCCCGCTCCGGGTCCTTGGCGAACAGCTCCTGCAGGAGCGGGGTGTTGACGGGCCCCGGGCAGAGCGCGTTGACGCGGATGCCCTCGCGGGCGAACTGCACGCCGAGCTCGCGGGACATGGCGAGCACGCCGCCCTTGGAGGCGGTGTAGGAGATCTGCGAGGTGGCGGCGCCCATCCGGGCCACGAAGGAGGCGGTGTTGATGATGGAGCCGCGGCCCTGGCGCTGCATGTAGGGCAGGGCGGCCTTGCAGCAGAGGTAGACCGAGGTCAGGTTGACGTCCTGGACCCGCTTCCAGGCCTCCAGGCCGGTGGTGAGGATCGAGTCGTCGTCCGGGGGCGAGATGCCGGCGTTGTTGAAGGCGACGTCCACGGAGCCGTAGGTGTCGAAGGCGGTCTTGAACAGGGCCTCGACCTCCTCCGGGCTGGTGACGTCGACCTTGACGAACGTGCCGCCGACCTCCTCGGCGGCGGCCTTGCCCGCGGTCTCGTCGATGTCGCCGCAGACCACGTTGGCGCCCTCCGAGGCCAGTCGGCGGGCGGTGGCGAGGCCGATGCCGCTGCCGGCTCCGGTGATCACGGCGGTGCGCCCGACCAGCCGGCGGCAGACGATCTCTTCGGTGGACTCAGTGCTCATGCTGTTCAGGCCTCCGTGCTGATGAAGACGTTCTTGGTCTCGGTGAAAGCGGTGAGGGACTCGGGCCCGAGCTCGCGCCCGAGTCCGGACTGCTTGTAGCCACCGAAGGGGGTCCAGTAGCGGACGCTGCTGTGGGAGTTGACCGACAGGTTGCCCGCGGCGACGGCGCGCGAGACGCGCAGCGCGCGGCCCACGTCGCGGGTCCACAGGGAGCCGGCGAGGCCGTAGTCGGTGGCGTTGGCCAGACGTACGGCGTCCTCCTCGTCCTCGAAGGGCAGGACGACGGCGACCGGTCCGAAGACCTCCTCGGTGGCGATGGCGGCGGTGGGGTCGACGCCGGTGACGAGGGTCGGGGGGTACCAGAAGCCGGGCCCCTCGGGGGCGGTGCCGCGGATGACGGTGAGGTCATCGGTGACGTAGGACCGTACGCGGTCCAGCTGCACCCGCGAGATCAGCGGCCCGAGCTGCGTGTTCTCGTCGTACGGGTCCCCGACGACCACCTTCTCCACGGCGGGGGCCAGCAGCTCCATGAACCGGTCGTACGCGGAGCGCTGTACGAGGATCCGCGTGCGGGCGCAGCAGTCCTGCCCGGTGTTGTCGAGGAAGGACATCGGGGCGGAGGCCGCCGCCGCTTCCAGGTCCGCGTCGGCGAAGACGATGTTGGGGTTCTTGCCGCCGAGTTCGAGGGTGAGGCGCTTCACCCGGTCGGCGCACTTGGCCATGATCCGCTTGCCGATCCGGGTGGAGCCGGTGAACACGATCTTGGCCACCCCCGGATGCTCGACGAGGGCGTCGCCCGCCACCTCGCCCCGGCCGGGCAGCACCTGGAACAGGTGCTCGGGCAGTCCCGCCTCCAGGGCGAGCTCGGCGAGGCGCAGCGCGGTGAGCGGGGTGGTCTCGGCGGGCTTGAGGATGACCGCGTTGCCGGCGGCCAGCGCCGGGGCCAGGCCCCAGGCGGCGATCGGCATGGGGAAGTTCCAGGGCGCGATCACGCCGATGACGCCGAGGGGTTCGAGGAAGGTGACGTCGATGCCGCCGGCCACCGGGATCTGGCGGCCGGAGAGCCGTTCCACTCCCCCGGCGGCGAAGTCGAGCACGTCACGGACGTTGCCGGCCTCCCAGCGGGCGTTGCCGATGGTGTGGCCCGCCTCCCGGACCTCCAGCAGCGCCAGTTCCTCGACGTGCCCGTCGACGACCGCGGCGAAGCGGCGCAGCAGTCTGGCCCGGTCGGCGGGCGCGGCCGCCGCCCAGGCCCGCTGGGCGGCGGCGGCCCGTGCGACGGCGGCGTCGACGTCGTCCCGTGTGGCGGCCGGGACGACGGCGACGAGTTCCTCGGTGGCCGGATTCAAGACTTCCAGCGCATCGGACACGTGGTGGCCTTTCAGACGTTCGGGTGCGGTGGGTGCGGTGGGTCCGGTAATGGGGTGAGTGCGCTCATGGGTTGCGCGGGGCCCCTCGGGACGGCCTTTGGCGCCGGGGCGCCTAGAGGCGTTCGAAGGAGCGGCGCAGTTCCCAGTCGGTCACGGCGGAGTCGTAGGCGTCCAGTTCGACGCGGGCCATGTTCCGGTAGTGGGCGACGACTTCGGGGCCGAAGGCGGCCTTGGCGATCTCGCTGTTCTCCCAGAGCTCGGCGGCCTCGCGCAAGGTGGTGGGAACGTGCGCGAAGTCGGCCGTGTAGGCGTTGCCGGCGCAGGCCTCGGGCAGCTCCAGGCGGTTCTCGATGCCGTGGATCCCGGCCGCGACCAGGCCGGAGACTGCGAGGTAGGGGTTGACGTCGCCGCCGGGCAGGCGGTT
Organism: Streptomyces sp. NPDC051563; assembly: GCF_044454225.1. Taxonomy (NCBI): domain Bacteria; kingdom Bacillati; phylum Actinomycetota; class Actinomycetes; order Kitasatosporales; family Streptomycetaceae; genus Streptomyces; species Streptomyces sp. NPDC051563. The sequence goes on along the minus strand of NZ_JBITDL010000016.1, from coordinate 182,210 downwards.
CTCGAAGCGCATGGAGCGGCCGTGGCCGACCACCCGGAGCGCGCAGGTCCGGTTGTCCACGCCCCAGGCGACGGCGGTCGGCGCGAAGGATCCCGGCCGGAAACGCTTGTAGGAGTTGATGTTGGGGGCGTAGAGAAGGGAGAAGTCGCGCAGCGCGGCGAGCTGGCCGGCCAGGAAGTGGCGCATCACGGGTGACATACCGCCGTGCTCGTGCGCGTCGGGCCCCTCACCGGCCATCGCGTTGCGTCCGTCGGCGTCGGAGAGCGAGAGGTGGATGTGACAGGAGTTGCCCTCGCGCTCGTCGTACTTGGCCATGAACGTGAGCGAGACCCCCTCCTGGGCGGCGATCTCCTTGGCTCCCGTCTTGTAGACGGAGTGCTGGTCGCAGGTGGTCAGCGCCTCGTCGTAGCGGAAGGCGATCTCGTGCTGGCCGAGGTTGCACTCGCCCTTGGCCGACTCCACGACCAGCCCGGCGGCCTGCATCTCGTTGCGGATGCGGCGCAGCAGGGGTTCGATCCGTCCGGTTCCGAGGACGGAGTAGTCGATGTTGTACTGGTTGGCGGGGGTCAGGCCGCGGTAGTTGGAGTTCCAGGCCTGCTCGTAGGTGTCCTGGAAGACCATGAACTCCAGCTCGGTGCCCACCATCGCGGTGTATCCGTGTTCGCCGAGGCGTTCGAGCTGGCGGCGCAGGATCTGCCGGGGTGCAGCGACCACGGGCGTGCCGTCGTTCCAGCCGAGGTCGGCGATGAGGAAGGCGCTGCCCGGGTTCCAGGGGATCCGGCGCAGGGTGGCGAGGTCGGGGTGCATGGCGAAGTCGCCGTAGCCCCGGTCCCAGGAGGACATCTCGTACCCGTCGACGGTGTTCATGTCGGTGTCGACGGCGAGCAGGTAGTTGCAGCCCTCGGTGCCGTGCTGGAGGACCTCGTCGAAGAAGAACTGTGCGGCGAACCGCTTGCCCTGGAGGCGCCCCTGCATGTCGGGGAAGGCCAGGACCACTGTGTCGATTTCACCGCTCGCGACGAGAGCACGGAGCTCTTCGGTCGAAAGCGGCGGCTTGCGGTCTACCACGGGATTCTCTCCTTCGGTGAGCCGAGGGGGCCTAAGGTATTGAATAGAACCATTGCTTGGGAAGGGGAGGAGGCGAGATGACCGATACGGCGAGCGAGGACGAGGCCGCCCGGCGGCTCAATCCCGTGCTGCGGCAGGTGCGGGCGGGGAACGGTTTCGAGGAGGCGCTGGAGCAGATCCTCCAGGTGGTCCGGCTCGGACTGGTGCCCGGCGGGGAACGGCTTCCGCCGGAGCGCGAGTTGGCCGAGCGGATGGGGATCAGCCGGGTGACGCTCCGCGAGGTGCTGAAGGTACTCCAGGACCAGGGCCTGGTGGAGGCCCGGCGCGGACGGTACGGCGGAACGTTTGTCCTGCCCCGCCCCGACACCCCGGCCGGGGGCATGGAGGAGGAGCTGCGGCGCCGGGTCGCGGGCGTGGACATCGAGGACGTGCTGCGCTTCCGCGAGGTCCTGGAGGTGGGGGCGGCCGGCCTGTGCGCCTCCCAGGGCCTGTCCGAGCGGGACACCGACCGACTGCTCGGCGCGCTGGCCGCCACCCACGACGCCCCGCTGCCCGACTACCGCCGCCAGGACACGCTCTTCCACCTCACCCTGTGCGAACTCGCCGGATCCGCCACCCTGACGGCCCAGTACGCGGCCGTCCGGGCCACCGTGAACGACCTGCTGGACTGCATCCCGCTGCTGGTGCGCAACCTCGAACACTCGCAGCAGCAGCACAGCACCCTGGTGGAGGCGGTGCTGGACCGCGACCCGCGGGCGGCCCGCGAGGTGATGCGCGAGCACTGCTGCGGCACGGCGGCGCTGCTGCGGGGGTTCCTGACCTGAACCCGGGGCGGCCGGGGGGCCGCGGAGGCGGGCGGAAGGTCTCGCGGGGGCGATGGGGAGGCGGTGGGCGGGTCTCCCGGAGGCGGCGGGGAGGCCTCTCGGAGGCTGCGGGCAGGCCTCGTGGGGGCGGCGGGCAGGCCTCGCGGAGGCGGCCGAGAGCCTTTCGTAACCCCCGTTTAACGCAGGGGTCTTGCGCCCGCCACGCCCGAGCGGCAAAGGTACGCCCCACAACCATTGCCCTAGGCAGCAGGAGCGCACATGGCCGACGACACCGGCGCACGGCTGGCAGCCGTACCCGAACAGACCACGCCTCCCGGAAACGGGGCCCCCGAGAACGGCGGCGACGGCTACCTGGAGCGCCGCACCCTGCGCCGCGGCAGCGCCGGCTGGCTGCTGCTGACCGGTCTCGGCGTCGCGTACGTCGTCTCCGGCGACTTCTCCGGCTGGAACATCGGCCTCGCCCAGGGCGGATTCGGCGGCCTCGCCATCGCCACCGTCCTGATGGGCGCGATGTACGCCTGCCTGGTCTACTCCCTCGCCGAACTGTCGGCGATCCTGCCCACCGCGGGCGGCGGTTACGGTTTCGCCCGCCGGGCGCTCGGCACCTGGGGCGGCTTCCTCACCGGCACCGCGATCCTCATCGAGTACATCCTCGCCCCGGCCGCCATCGCCATCTTCATCGGCGACTACGTGGAGTCCCTGAACCTCTTCGGCCTCACCTCGGGCTGGCCGGTCTACCTCGCCTGCTTCGTCGTCTTCATCGGCATCCACCTCTGGGGCGTGGGCGAAGCCCTGAGCTTCTCCCTGGTCGTCACCGCCATCGCCGTGATCGCGCTGGTCGTGTTCGCCGTCGGCGCGTTCACCCAGTTCGACCCCGCCAACCTCGACAACATCGCCGTCGACACCACCGCCGCCGGCGCGAGCTCCTGGCTGCCGCTGGGCATACTCGGCATCTGGGCCGCCTTCCCCTTCGGCATGTGGTTCTTCCTGGGGGTCGAGGGCGTACCGCTCGCCGCCGAGGAGGCCAAGGACCCGGTCCGCTCGGTACCGCGCGCCCTGTCGATCTCCATGGGCATCCTCGTCCTGCTCGCCCTGGTCACCTTCCTCGCCTCCACCGGTGCGCGCGGCGCCGACGCCATCAAGGACGCGGGCAACCCGCTGGTCGTCGCCCTGGAGGGCGACCCCGGCCTCTCCTGGCTGAAGACCTTCGTCAACTACGCGGGCCTGGCCGGGCTGGTGGCCTCCTTCTTCTCCCTCATCTACGCCGGCTCCCGCCAGCTGTTCGCCCTGTCCCGGGCGGGCTACCTCCCGCGCTTCCTGTCCCTGACCTCGAAGCGCAAGGCCCCGTACCTGGGCCTGCTCATCCCCGGCGCCATCGGCTTCGCGCTGGCCGCCGCCACCGGCAACGGCCCGCGCATGCTGAACATGGCGGTCTTCGGCGCCACCATCTCGTACGCGCTGATGGCCCTCTCCCACATCGTGCTGCGGCGCCGCGAGCCCGGCCTGGAGCGCCCGTACCGCACTCCGGGCGGCATCGTGACCTCCACGGTGGCCTTCGTCCTCGCCCTCTCGGCCCTGGTCGCCACCTTCCTGGTGGACAAGGACGCGGCATTCATCGCCCTGGCGGTGTACGCCGTAGCCCTCGCCTACTTCGCGTTCTACAGTCGGCACCACCTGGTGGCCTCCGCACCGGAGGAGGAGTTCGCGGCGCTGGCGGAAGCCGAGGCCGAGCTCTCCCGCGACTGATCCCCACCTGCCGTCCCCCGGAGGTATCCCCCGTGCCCAGGCCGCTCATCGGCATCACCACCTACGTCGAACAGTCCACCCGCTACGGGGTGTGGGACGTTGCGACGGCCCTCGTCCCCACCGGGTACTACGAGCTCGTCCAGGCCTCGGGCGGCACCGCCGTCCTGCTCCCGCCGGACGAACCGGAGACGGCGGCGGAGGTGCTGAGCCGGCTGGACGGACTGGTCGTCGCGGGCGGCCCGGACGTGGACCCGGTCCGGTACGGGGCCGCGCGCGACCCCCGCACCGGACCGGCGGCCACCGTGCGCGACACGTGGGAGCTCTCCCTGATCTCGGCCGCCCTCGCCTCCGGCACCCCCCTCCTCGGGGTCTGCCGCGGCATGCAGGCGCTGAACGTGGCCCTGGGCGGCACCCTGATCCAGCACATCGACGGCCACGTACTGAGCCGCGGCGTGGTCTCCTGGCACCCGGTCACCCCGGTCCCCGGCACCCTGTACGCGGCCCTGGTCCCGGAGGTCTCCGAGGTCCCCACCTACCACCACCAGGCCGTGGACCGCCTGGGCCAGGGCCTCATCGCCTCCTCCCACGCCCCCGACGGCACGGTGGAATCCATCGAACTCCCCACCCCCTGGACCCTGGGCGTCCAATGGCACCCGGAACTGGACAAGGACACCCGCGTCATGTCCGCCCTGATCACCGCAGCCTCCGAACACGCCACCCGCTCCATCCGGCCGTCCGGCGCTTGACGCCCCGGGTCCGGGAACCCCGCCCCGCCGACATCCGAGGCCCGGGGTCCGGGAACCCAGCCCCGCCGGCGTTTGAGGACCGGGGTCCGGGCAGCGCCCGGGGAACGGTGGAAGGGCGGGTAGGGGACTCCGCCCCGCAGGGCAGCTCCACGGGCGGGCTCCGCGTCAGCGGCGGTCAGCTCCGCGTCAGCGGCGGGTCAGGGACAGCAGGTCGCGGGCGGGTCCCGCCGGGCGGGCTCCGGCGGGCCAGACCGCACGGAGCTCCCGCTCCAGTCCCGCCCCGAGCACCGGCACGGAAACCAGCCTCCGCCCCGCCATCTCGTCCCCGACCGCCAGTTCCGACAGCACGCACGGCCCGGCCCCGCTCACCGCGGCCGCCTTCACCGCCGTGGTGGAGGCCAGTTCGAGCAGGGGCTCCGCCAGCCCCCCGCATCCGGCCAGCGCCGCATCGAGGACCTGCCGGGTCCCCGACCCCCGTTCCCGCAGGATCAGCGGGGTCGCCGCCAGCTCCGCCGGCTCCACCCCGCGCGAGCGCCGGGCCCAGGGGTGCCCGGGAGCCACCGCCACCACGAGGCGGTCCTGCGCGATGACCACCGAGTCCAGTCCGTCCGGCACGCTCAGCCCCTCGACGAAGCCGAGGTCCGCCTCGTGGGCGAGCACCCGCTCCGCGACCGCCGCCGAGTTGCCCGCGTGCAGCGACACCGCCGTGTCCGGCCGCTGCCCGCGCAGCGCGATCAGCCAGCCGGGCAGCAGGTACTCCGCGATGGTCATGCTGGCGGCGACCCGCAGCCGGGAGTCGCGGCGGCCCCGCAGCGCCTGCGCGCCCGCGTCGAAGGCCTCGGCGGCCTCGACCACGCGCCGGGCCCAGTCCGTGACCAGCGCCCCCTCCGCGGTCAGTGTCGACCCGCGCGGGGAGCGGTCCACGAGGGCGACCCCGAGCCGGGTCTCCATCGCCCGGATCCGGCTGCTGGCGGCGGGCTGGGTGATCCCGAGCCGCCGCGCGGCGGCGCTGAGGCTGCCCACGCGTGCGACCGCGAGCAGCAGCTCCATCGCTCCCAGGTCCGGGACCCTGTGCGCCAGCGGAAGCTGCCCCTCCACCCATTCCTCATGACCGTGCCCATTACCCATAACTTCAGTTTATGCCCTCATAGGAAGGGACCCTCTGCCGTCCGGCCCCGCCCGGCGGGACGCTGGACCCATGGCCACCACGCTCGTACGCCCCCGCCCCACCACCCCCGGGACCCTCCCCACCGCAGCGGCCCACAAGGCCCCGTCCCTGCGGCACCTCGGCCCCAACTGGTACGCCTCCGTGATGGGCACGGCGATCATCGCCAATGCCGGCGCGACCCTCCCGTACCAGCTCCCCGGCCAGCGCGTGGTCTGCCAGATCTTCTGGGTGCTGGCCGCCACCGCCCTCGCGGTCCTGCTGACCGCCCGGGCCGGCCACTGGCTCCACCACCGCGACCAGGCCCGCGCCCACCTCCTGGACCCCGCCGTGGCCCCCTTCTACGGCTGCCTCTCGATGGCGCTGCTGGCCGTCGGCGGCGGCTCGCTCATCGTCGGCAAGGACCTCATCGGCCTCCCCGCCGCCATCGCCGTGGACACCGTCCTGTTCACCGCCGGCACCGCGACGGGCCTCCTCGCGGCCGTGGCCGTCCCCTACCTGATGGTGGTCCGCCACAAGGTCGAGGCCCACCAGGCCACCCCCGTCTGGCTGCTCCCCGTGGTCGCCCCCATGGTCTCCGCCGCGCTGGGCCCCCTGCTCATCCCCCACCTGCCCGCCGGCCAGGCCCGCGAGGCCATGCTGCTCGGCTGCTACGCGATGTTCGGCCTGAGCCTGCTCGCCACCCTGCTGCTGCTCCCCCTGATCTTCGGCCGGCTGATCTTCCACGGCCCCCTGCCCCTGGTCCTCACCCCGACCCTTTTCCTGGTCCTGGGCCCCCTCGGCCAGTCGACCACCGCGGTGAACTCCCTCGCGGACATGGCCCCCCAGTCGATGGCCGGCCGGTACTCGGGCGCCTTCTCCGCCTTCGCGGTCGTCTACGGGGTCCCCGTGATGGGATTCGCCCTGCTGTGGCTGGCGCTGGCCGCGGCGATGCTGCTGCGGGCGGCCCGCAGCGGCATGGGGTTCGCGATGACCTGGTGGGCGCTGACCTTCCCCGTCGGCACCTGCGTCACCGGCGCCGCCGGACTGGCCCGGCACACCGGGCTCACCGCCTTCTCCTGGCTGGCCGCGGCCCTCTTCCTGGCCCTGGTCACCGCCTGGCTGCTGGCCGCCGCGAACACCCTGCGCGGCCTGCTCTCCGGCCGCCTGCTGGCCGCACCCCGCTAGGGGGTGTCCGCAAAGTCCCGCCTGCCTCGCGACGCCCGGCACGCGCTCTCGGCGCACCGGGCGAAAATCCCGAGTACGTCCAGTACACGGGCTTCCGCCCGGCACACCGAGAGCACGCACCGAACGCCGCGAGGGCGCCCTCCGGGCGCCCGGCGCCACTTTGCGGACACCCCCTAGAGCGCCGCCCCCAGCGCCGCCCCCAGCACCTCCGGCGCCGTGGCCAGCGAAGGCCCGTACCAGGTCAGGTGGCGGCCGTCGACGAAGGCCGCCGCAATGCCCGGGAAGGCCTCGGGGCCGTCCCCGGGCGTGAAGCGGTACGGCTCGTCCGGAAACACCACGAGCTCGCAGCCGGCGGCGGCCAGCTCGGCCGCCGGGATCCTCGGGTACCGCTCCGCGTGCCCGGCGTAGGCGTTGCGCACACCTAGGCGGGCCAGCAGGTCCCCGGCGAAGGTGTCGCGGCCCAGCACCATCCAGGGCCGGCGCCACACCGGCACGAAGGCCGTCCGCACTTCCCCGGCCGGCTCCGCGCGGGCCCACGCGGCCTCCGCGTCCGCCAGCCACTGGGGCCGCTCCAGCCCCATGGCCCCCACCAGCACCCGGTCCAGCTCGGTGAAGGCCTGCGGGAGGTCCCGTACCTCGGTGACCAGCACCTCCAGCCCGGCCTCCCGCAGCGCCGCCAGGTCCGGCTCCCGGTTCTCCTCCTCGTTGGCGAGGACCAGATCCGGGCGCAGCTGCGCGATCGCCCGTACGGCGGGGTTCTTCGTCCCCCCGATGCGCGCCACGTCCCCCAGGCCCGCCGGGTGCGTGCACCAGTCGGTCACCCCGACGAGCGCACCGGGCGCGCTCACGGCCACCGCCTCGGTCAGGGACGGCACCAGCGACACGACCCGCATCCGGTCAGTGTCCCGGCGAGGGCGGCTCGGAGGTCGCGTGGATGTGTTCGCCGACCGCGACGATCAGGATCCGGGTGTCCTCGGTGACGGCCCGCCAGCGGTGGCGGACCCCGCCGGACAGGAACAGCGCGTCGCCGTTCTCCAGCCGGTACGCCCGCCCTTCCGCTTCCACCTGGCAGGCGCCCGAGACCACGTACATCAGCTCGTCGTTGCGGTGCTGGTACTCGCGGCCCGCGTCCTGGTCCCCGGTGAATTCCAGGGCGTGCAGCTGGTGGTGCCCGCGCACGAGGGGCCGTACGCCGGGGACGGGAGTCAGCGCGGACTGGTCGCCCGCCCGTACGAGGTCCACGGTGCGCGCGGTGTCGGAGGCGGCCAGCAGGTCGACGGCCGTGGTCTCCAGCGCGTCGGCGACCCGTTCGAGGGACCGCATGCTGGGCCGGGCCCGCTCGTTCTCTATCTGGCTCAGGAAGGGGACCGACAGCCCGCTGCGCGCCGATACGGCGGCCAGGGTCAGGTGCAGGGCCCGGCGTCTCTTGCGCACGGCGACGCCCACCCGGAGCGGTTCCTTGGAGTCCTTGTCCCGATCCCGTTCCTTGTCGTCCGCGCCGGTCGTCGCTCCGCGTCCGCTCTTGCCGTCGGTGCCGTCCCTGTCGTCCATGGCGGGGCTGCCCTCCCCTTGTTCCCGGTGGTCCGGTCCGTCGCACATCGCACATCGGTGTGCTGTAAGCACCTTACGCAGCAACCGGCTCCGGTTTCGCGTTCACGGGCAGAGGAGGCCGTACCCGCGCCACTTTCCGTTTGCCCCCAGTGCATCATCGTGACCGTGACGACGACACGACGCCTGATGCTCCTGGACACCGCTTCCCTCTACTACCGCGCGTACTTCGGCGTACCGGATTCCGTGAAGGCCCCCGACGGTACGCCGGTCAACGCCGTCCGCGGCCTGCTCGACTTCATCGGCCGCCTCGTGCAGGACCACCGGCCCGACGACCTGGTGGCCTGCATGGACGCCGACTGGCGGCCCCACTGGCGGGTGGAACTGATCCCGTCCTACAAGGCCCACCGGGTCGCGCAGGAGACGGAGAGCGGCCCGGACGTCGAGGAGACCCCGGACACCCTGGCCCCGCAGGTCCCGATCATCGAGGCGGCCCTGGACGCCTTCGGCATCGCCCGGGTGGGGGTCGCCGGCTACGAGGCCGACGACGTGATCGGCACCCTGACCGGCCGCGCGACCGGCCCGGTGGACATCGTCACGGGCGACCGGGACCTGTACCAGCTGGTCGACGACGCCAAGCAGCGCCGGGTGCTGTACCCGCTGAAGGGCGTGGGCACCCTCCAGGTGACCGACGAGGCGTGGCTCCGCGAGAAGTACGGGGTGGACGGCCCCGGATACGCCGACCTGGCCCTGCTGCGCGGGGACCCGAGCGACGGCCTGCCGGGCGTTCCCGGGATCGGCGAGAAGACGGCGGCGAAGCTGCTGGACGCCTACGGGGACCTGGCCGGGATCATCGCGGCGATCGAGGACCCGAAGTCGAAGCTGACCCCCACCCAGCGCAAGCGGCTGGACGAATCCCGGCCGTATCTGGCGGTGGCCCCGAAGGTGGTCCAGGTCGCCTCGGACGTTCCGCTTCCGCCGTTCGACCCGGCGCTCCCGGCCGTTCCCGCGCAGCCGGATCTGGTCGCGGCTCTCGCGCACAGGTGGGGCCTGAGTGGAGCCGTTGCACGTCTGGGCAGCGCACTCCGCCCCTGAGGTGCTAACTTAGGTAATCCTAAGCTTCACGGAGTCAGGGTCGGAAAGTCAGGGAGACGTCGTGGCAGAAGGACGAGCCCGCAAGGTCGGCACCGCAGTGGTCGTGCGGACCGAGCGGTTGAGTCCGCACATGGTGCGGATCGTACTGGGCGGTGCGGGACTGGCCGGATTCGGTGCGGGCAGGTTCACCGACCATTACGTGAAACTGCTCTTCGCACCTGCCGGCGTCACCTACACCACCCCCTGGGACCTGGACCGGATCCGGGCGGCCCACCCCCGCGAGGAGTGGCCGCGCCAGCGCGCGTACACGGTGCGCGCCTGGGACCCGGCCCACCTGGAACTGACCCTCGACTTCGTGGTCCACGGCGACGAGGGACTGGCCGGCCCCTGGGCCGCCCGCGTCCAGCCGGGTGAACTCGTGCGCTTCCTCGGCCCGGGCGGGGCCTACGCCCCGGACCCGGCCGCCGGCTGGCACCTGCTCGTCGGCGACGAGAGCGCCCTGCCGGCGATCGGCGCGGCGATGGAGGCGATGCCCGCGGGGGCTCGGGTCCACGCGCTCGTGGAGGTCGAGGGCCCGCAGGACGAGCAGCGGATCACCACGCCCGACGGCATCGCCCCGGTCTGGATCCACCGCGGTTCCCGCCCGATCGGGGAGGCGCTGACCGAGGCCGTCCAGGCCCTGACCTTCCCCTCCTCCGACGTACACGCGTTCGTGCACGGCGAGGCGGGCTTCGTCAAAACCCTGCGCCACCACCTGCGCATCGAGCGCGGCCTCCCGCGCGAGCGCCTGTCCATCTCGGGCTACTGGCGGCTGGGCGAGACGGACGAGGGCTGGCGCGCGATCAAGCGGGACTGGAACGCCCAGGTCGAAGCCGAGCAGGAACGCCCCCTGGCCGGCGCCGCCTCCTGATCCTGTGCCCCCGGCGGGTCCGGGGGCACAGGCCCGGGGGCACAGATCCGGGGCACAAATCCGGGGCACAGGCCCGGCGGCACAAGCCCGGGGACACAGGCCCGGAGGCACAAGCCCGGGGACACAGGCCCGGCGGCACAAGCCCGGGGACACAGGCCCGGAGGCACAAGCCCGGGGACACAGGCCCGGCGGAACAGGCCCGGAGGCACAGCCCCGGCGGAACAGGCCCGGGGACACAGGCCCCGGGGCACACGTCCCGGAGCGCACATACGGAGGTGCGGCAGCGGAGCCCCGTCCCGCGGCGGGCGCCCCGGCCCGGGCCGGATCCCGCCGCCACGCGAGGCGGTCTCACCCGTTCGGCGGCACAATGGCCCCATGCGTACGCTCCGCGCATTCACGGCAGCCGGAGCAGCCGCCCTCCTGGCCGCGAGTGCGACCGGGACCGCGACCGCCGCCCCGAGCCCGCCGCCCGCGCCCACCGCCCAGCTCACCGACACCCAGGTCGATGCGGCGGTGCAGCGCCTCGACGCCACCGTCGCCGACATGATGCGCCGCACCGGAGTCCCCGGCGTCTCCGTGGCCGTCGTCCACGACGACGAGGTGGTCTACCTCAAGGGCTTCGGCCTGCGCCGCGTCGGAGACCCGGCCGCGGTGGACCCCGACACCGTCTTCCAGGTCGCCTCGCTCTCCAAGCCGATCTCCTCCACGGTCGCCGCCGGGGTCCTCAAGGAGCCCGCCGACTTCGACCGGCACGCGGACCTGCCCGGCTTCACCCTCAAGGACCCGTGGGTGACCTCCCACGTCACCCCCGCCGACCTGCTCTCCCACCGCAGCGGCCTGCCCGACCACGCCGGCGACCTCCTCGAAGACCTCGGCTACGACCAGGCGTACATCCTCGACCACCTGCGCCTGGCGCCCCTGAGCCCCTTCCGCGCGAGCTACGCGTACACCAACTTCGGGTTCACCGCCGGGGCCGAGGCCATCGCCCGCTCCCGCGGCGCCACGTGGCAGAAGCTCAGCGCCGACACCCTCTTCAAGCCCGCCGGCATGACGCACACCAGCACCGAGTTCAAGGCCTTCGTCGACTCCCCCGACCACGCGGCCACCCACGTCAAGGGCGCGGACGGCACCTGGATCCCCCGCTTCGTCCGCGATCCCGACGCCCAGTCCCCGGCCGGCGGGGTGAGCAGCACCGCCCGCGACATGTCCCGCTGGCTGCGGCTCCAGCTCTCCGGCGGCACCCTCGACGGCAAGCGGATCATCCCCGCCGACACCCTCGCCCGCACCCACCTCCCCGAGATCGTCTCCCAGCCGCCCGCCTCCCCCACCGGCCGCACCGGCTTCTACGGGCTGGGCTGGAACGTCGGCTACGACGACGCGGGCCGCCTGCGCCTGAGCCACTCCGGCGCCTTCGAGCTCGGCGCCAACACCAGCGTCAGCATGCTCCCGCTGGAGAAGCTCGGCATCGTCGTCCTCACCAACGGCGCCCCCGTCGGCCTCCCCGACGCCGTCGCCGCCGACTTCTTCGACACCGCCGAGCACGGCAAGGCCACCACCGACTGGCTGGCCCTGACCGGCGCCCTCTACGCACAGATCAACGCGGAGGGCCGCTCCCCCACCGACTACGCCCGCCCGCCCGCCGGTGCGAAACCGGCCGGGGAGGACTCCGCGTACACCGGCACCTACGAGAACCCCTACTACGGCAAGGCGACCGTGGCGGCCACGAGCGAGGGCAAGCTGACCCTGTCCCTCGGCCCGGAGCCGATGGTCTTCCCCCTCACCCACTACGACGGGGACACCTTCAGCTTCGAGACCGCCGGGGAGAACGCCGTCGGCCGCACCGGGGTGTTCTTCTCCCCCGCCGACCACACGGTCCGCATCGAGTACCTGGACACCGACCACCTGGGTACCTTCACCAGCGGCTAGAGCGTCCGCGCCGTCTCCGGGGGCGGACCCGGCCACATAGCCTGTACCCGGTGAAGCGCAGATCCCACATCCCCGACGCGCCCCTGCCCCAGGTCTCCGGCATCGACCCGGTCCGCGTGCGGCTGCCCCCCGACCCGGACGGGACCTGGCCGGACCTCGGCTCCTACCTCACGGCACGCTACGAGGGCACGCGCGGCGAGGAGTCCATGGCCCGCCTGCTGCGCGAGGGCCGGGTGCTGGGCCCCGGCGGCCGGGTGCTGCGGCCGCAGGACCCGTACGAGCCCGGCGGCTTCCTGTGGTTCCACCGGGACATGCCGCCCGAGCCCGTGGTGCCGTTCCCGATCGGGGTCGTCTACCGCGACGAGCACCTGCTGGTGGCCGACAAGCCGCACTTCCTGGCCACCACCCCGCGCGGCAGCCACGTCTTCCAGACGGCCCTGGCCCGGCTCCGGGTGGAGCTCGGCCTGCCCGCGCTGAGCCCCGCGCACCGGCTGGACCGGATGACCGCCGGGCTGGTGCTGTTCAGCATCCGGCCCGAGGACCGGGGCGCCTACCAGCTGATGTTCCAGGAGCGTCGGATCCGCAAGGAGTACGAGGCGCTCGCACCCCACGACCCGGCGGTGGAATTCCCCCGGACCCTGCGCAGCCACATCGAGAAGGTCCGCGGGGTGATGGCGGCGACGGAGGTCGAGGGCGCCGAGCCCAATGCCGAGACCCTGGCCGAACTCCTCGCGGTCAAGGGGGACACCGGGCGCTACCGGCTCACCCCGCACACCGGGCGCACCCACCAGCTGCGGGTGCACATGAACGGCCTGGGCCTGCCGATCCTGGGCGACCCGGTCTATCCGGTGGTCCGCGACCCGGCGCCCGACGACTACCGCAGCCCGCTCCAGCTCCTGGCCCGCACCCTGGAGTTCACCGATCCCGTCACCGGGATCGCACACCGCATCGAGAGCGGCCGCACCCTGCGGGCCTGGGAGGACCGGCCCGGCTGGGAAGCCGGGTCCGGCTGAGGGGTCCGCCTGAGGGATCCGCCTGAGGGGTCCGCTTGCGGGATCCCTCAGAGGTCGACGCCCGCGATCCGCAGCGCCGCGTCGGCGGTGGCCTCCGCGAAGGCGGCCACCGGGCGCCCGGGATCGGAGCGGTGGATCAGCATGACGCCTTCGATGAGGCCGAAGACGAGGTCGTTGCGGAGCACCAGACCGGCCGGGTCACCGGCGAGTTCGGTTCCGACGCGCGTGCCGTCGAGCAACTCCCGGTAGATGTCCTTGAGTTCCTGGCGCATCCGGCGGAAGCGGGCGAAGCGCGCACCGGCCACCTCCGGCAACAGGTAGAGCGCGCCCAGGTTGTAGGGCCCTCCGCACAGCAGCATCACGTCCGAGCGGCACAGCTCCCAGAGCCGGCGGCCCGAGGGACGGTCCGTGTCGCGGACCAGCCGGCGGGCCAGCTCCAGGGAGGGGGCGACCGTGGACTCCAGGAGTTCGGCGAGGAGTTCCTCCTTGCCGGCGAAGTAGTGGTACATCGTGGCCTGGCGCATTCCGGCCCGTTCGGCCACGGCGCGCGTGGTGGTGGCCGCGTACCCCTTGACCGTGAACAACTCGGCCGCCGCGTAGAGGAGTTCCTCGCGCGGCGGCCGTCCACTCGCCGGTCTCAACTGATCGGCGCGCGGCCGACCGACCCGTCTCGGCCCATCGTCCGCTCCCCCAGTCATGGCCTGATTTTCTCACAGGACACGCCGAAGCGATCATGGCAAGAGATGAGATCCGGCCATGACCGCTTCTGGAGGAACCTACAACTCCGGCTATCCCACCGAGCTGTACGCCACCACACCCCGCAGCAGCGCGTCCACCGCCTTGCGCGCGTTGCGGGCCACGGTGCTGCCCCCCGGGGAATCCGAGGACGGGGGCGCCGAGGAGGAGGGCGCCGCGGCGGCCACCTGCCCCAGCACGTCGATGACCTGCTTGCACCAGCGCACGAAGTCACCGGCCGGCATCTCCGCCTCGCGCAGCACCTCGTCCAGGCTCTTGTCCGAGGCCCACTGGTACACCGCCCACGCGAAGCCGAGGTCCGGCTCGCGCTGGCCCACGCCCTCCGCCTGGTTGATGCCGTGCTCCTCCTCCAGCGCGTCGAGGCGGCCCCAGATATGGACCATCTCGCCGAGCGCCGCCTTCGCCGCGCCGCCCGGCACCTTCGGCGCCACCGCGTCGTCGGACTGCCGTGCCTCGAAGACCAGCGCCGAGACGCAGGCGGCCAGTTCGGCCGGGCTCAGCCCCTCCCAGACACCGGCCCGCAGGCACTCCGACGCCAGCAGGTCGAGCTCTCCGTAGAGCCGCGCGAGGCGCCGCCCGTGCGGGGTCACCGCGTCCTCGCGCAGGTAGTCCAGATCCGTCAGCAGCGCGTGGATCCGGTCGAAGGTACGGGCGATGGTGTTCGTCCGGCCCTCGATGCGCTGCTCCAGCTGCCGCGTGTCCCGCTGCAGCCGGTGGTAGCGCTCCGCCCAGCGGGCGTGGTCCTCGCGCTCGTCGCAGCCGTGACACGGGTGCGCCCGCAGGGCGGTCCGCAGCCTGGTGATCTCCCGGTCGTCGGCCGCGGCCGCCCGGCCGCCCCGGTGCCGCTCCACCGTGATGTGCCCGGCCTTGGCGCGCAGCTGGGACGCCAGGTCCCGACGCGACTGCGGGGAACGGGCATTGAACGTCTTGGGGATCCGCATCCGCTCGATGGCCTCGACAGGAACCGGGAAGTCGATTCCGGCGAGCCGCTTGACCTGCCGCTCCACGGTCAGCACCAGCGGCCGCGGGCCCTCGGTGTACTCGTGCCCGCGGTGCCCGTTGGACCGCCCGGCCGGCACCCCCGGATCCAGCACCAGCGCCAGCCCGGCGAACTTGCCCGTCGGCACGTGGATGATGTCGCCCGGCTTGAGCTTCTCCAGCGAACCGGCCGCCTGCGCCCGACGCTGGGCGGCGCCCTGCTTGGCCAGGTCGTTCTCCCGGTCCTTGAGGTCGCGGCGCAGCCGCGCGTACTCCTCGAAGTTCCCGAGGTGGCAGGTCATGCCCTCCTTGTACCCCTCCAGGCCCTCCTCGTTGCGCTGCACCTGACGGGAGATCCCGACGACCGAGCGGTCGGCCTGGAACTGCGCGAAGGAGGTCTCCAGCAGCTCGCGCGAGCGGTGCCGCCCGAACTGCTGGACCAGGTTCACGGCCATGTTGTACGAGGGCTTGAAGCTGGAGCGCAGCGGATACGTACGGGTACCCGCGAGCCCGGCCAGGCCCGCCGGGTCCATGCCCCGCTGCCACAGCACCACCGCGTGGCCCTCGACGTCGATGCCGCGCCGCCCGGCCCGCCCCGTCAGCTGCGTGTACTCGCCGGGGGTGATGTCGGCGTGCTGCTCGCCGTTCCACTTGACGAGCTTCTCCAGGATGACCGTGCGCGCCGGCATGTTGATGCCCAGCGCCAGCGTCTCGGTGGCGAACACCGCCTTCACCAGGCCCCGTACGAACAGCTCCTCGACGACCTCCTTGAAGGTGGGCAGCATGCCCGCGTGGTGCGCGGCGATGCCCCGCTCCAGGCCTTCGAGCCATTCGTAGTAGCCCAGGACGTGCAGGTCCTCGGTGGGGATGGACGCGGTCCGCGCCTCGACGATCTCGCGCACCTTGAGCCGTGCGGTGTCGTCGTTGAGCCGCAGCCCCGCGTACAGGCACTGCTGGACGGCGGCCTCGCATCCGGCCCGGCTGAAGATGAAGTTGATGGCGGGCAGCAGCCCGTCGCCGTCCAGCCGGGCGATGACCTCGGGGCGCGACGGGGTCCAGATCCGGCCGCGCGAGCGCCGCTCGCGCTCGCGGTCGGCCTCGCGGACCATCTTTCCGCGCCGCCGGTCCTTCGGGCTGTACCGGCTGCTGTTCTCCTCGCGCGCCATCCGCAGCAGGTCGGGGTTGACCTCGCGGCGCGCGGAACCGCGGCCGCCGTGGTCGGACCCCTCCTCGAACAGGTCGTAGATCCGCCGGCCGGCCATGACGTGCTGCCACAGCGGTACGGGCCGCTCCTCGGAGACGATCACCTGGGTGTCGCCGCGCACGGTGTCGAGCCAGTCGCCGAACTCCTCGGCGTTGGAGACGGTGGCGGAGAGCGAGACCAGGGTCACCGACTCGGGGAGGTGGATGATCACTTCCTCCCAGACGGCTCCGCGGAACCGGTCGGAGAGGTAGTGCACCTCGTCCATCACCACGTAGCCCAGCCCGTTGAGCGCCTGCGAGCCCGCGTACAGCATGTTGCGGAGCACCTCGGTGGTCATGACGACCACCGGCGCATCGGAGTTGACGCTGTTGTCGCCCGTGAGTAGACCGACCTTGTCGGCGCCGTAGCGCTTGGCGAGGTCGGCGTACTTCTGGTTCGACAGGGCCTTGATGGGCGTGGTGTAGAAGCACTTGCGGCCCTGCTGGAGGGCCAGGTGCACGGCGAACTCGCCGACGATGGTCTTGCCCGAGCCGGTCGGGGCGGCGACGAGGACGCCCTTGCCGGCCTCCAGTGCCTTGCAGGCCTCGATCTGGTAGGGATCCAGGTCGAATTCGTACATCTCACGGAAGGGCGCCATGGCCGTGGCCTCTTCGGCGGCGCGGATCCGGGCAGCGGCGTACCGCTCGGCGGGAGAAAGTTCTTCGGTCATCTTGTCTTCGAGCCTACCCGCCGCCCCTGACAACAGTCGCGATCTTTTGCGCGGGCCCGGGCGCCCTACGCCAGGAGCCGCAGCGCCGCCGGGACGCACTGCGCACTCACCGGGAGCGGGCCCAGGGGCTCGCCGTCCGCGTAGGCCGTGATGCCGGCCGCCTCCAGGGTCACCTTCGCGGCCCGGTGGACGGTGACCTTCGGATGGCCGAGGTGGGTGCCCTTGTAGACCCGGGGGAAGACCTTCAGCAGGGTGGTGCGGCTGCAGTCGCCGACGACCGTGACGTCGAAGAGCCCGTCGTCGGGGACCGCGTCCGCGCATATCCGCATGCCGCCGCCGTACGAGGAGCCGTTGCCGACGGCCACCAGGGTCGCCTCGGTCTCCAGGACCGGGCCGCCGTCCAGGGTGATCCGGTACGGGAAGGGGCGGAAGGCGGCCAGCTCCAGGGCCATCGCCAGGTCGTACTTGAACCGGCCGGCCGGCAGCCGCATCCGGTTGCCCCGGTCGTTGACCCGCGAGTCGAAGCCGGAGCACAGCACGGTCCCGTACCAGGTCCCGCCGGCACCGTCCCCGGCCCCCGAACGGTCCCCGGCCCCGCTCACCCGCCCGAGGTCGATCTCCCGGACCCGGCCCTCCTTGAGCGCCTCGGCGGCCAGCCGGCCCGCCCGCGCGGGTTCCCGTACGGGCAGCCCCATCGCACGCGCGAAATCGTTCCCGGTGCCCACCGCCACCACACCGAGCGGCACGTCCGTGCCCGCGAGGGCCTGCAGCGCGAGGGAGACCAGCCCGTCCCCGCCGACCGCGATCACCGCACCGGTGCCCTCGCGCACCGCGGTCCGCAGCCGGGCCAGGGCGTCCGGCGCATCGGCCCCTACGACGCTGCGCACCGAGAAACCGGCTGCGCGAAGCGCGGAAGCGGCCGGCTGCGCGGCGTGCGCGGCACGGCCGCTTCCGGCGGTGGGATTGACGAAGAGGGTGATCTCGGCGCTCACCCGCGGGAATGTACCCGCCGGGGCGGTCCCGCGTCGATCAGGTGGCGTCGTCGTAGCCGTTGATCCGCTGGCGTCCGCCGTCGGCCTGCTCGGGCAGCGCGCCCGGAGCCGCCACGGGCTCGACCGCACCCACCGCCGCCGGGGTCAGGTCCACCTCGGAGGCCTCGTCGTCGTCCAGGCCCGCGTCGGGGTTGGCCCGTGCCCGCCGGCGGTCGTTGAGCCAGCAGACCAGCAGCGCGATGAAGTACAGGGCGACGATCGGCGCGGCCAGCGACAGCATCGTCAGCGGGTCACCGGTGGGCGTCGCGAACGCCGCGAAGATCGTGATGCCCAGCACCATCGCCCGCCACCAGCTCGCGAGCCGCTTCGCGGTCAGCACCCCGGTGACGTTGAGCAGGATCAGCAGCAGCGGCAGCTCGAAGGCCAGGCCGAAGACCACGATCATGCGCGTGATCAGGTCGAGGTAGTCGTCGACCGGCAGCAGGTTGCTCGCGTTCTCGGGGGTGAACTCCAGCAGGATCACCGCGGTCTGCGGCAGCACCTTGTACGCGAGGACCGCGCCGGCGCCGAACAGCGGCGCGCCGACCGCCACGAAGCCCACGGCGTACTTGCGCTCGTGATTGTGCAGCCCCGGGGCCACGAAGGCCCACAGCTGGTACAGCCACACCGGCGCGGAGAGCACCACACCGGCGGTGAGGGAGACCTTCAGGGCGATGGAGAACGGCGCGATGAGGCCGTTGACCGTCATGGCGGCGCAGGGCTTCCCGTTGCGCTGCGCGACCACGCCGTTGGCGCAGCCGACGGAGTCCAGGATCGGCTTCATCATGAAGTCGATGAGGTCCTTGTAGAAGAACGCGGCCACGATCGTGATCACGAGGATCCCAAGGACGGCCTTCAGCAGCCGGTTCCTCAGCTCACGCAGGTGCTCGACAAGCGGCATCCGCCCTTCGGCGTCCTTTGCCTTCTTGTCCAGCTTCTCCTGCTTGCGGGCAGACTTGAGCAACCCACGTCCCTTGTCTCGTTGCGGTTGACTGGTGCGAGCGCGACCGGCGAACCGGCCCCCGTCAGCCCTGCGTGGTGTGGTTGGGCTCGTTCACGGGGCGGGCGCTGGTCACGTCACCGGGCGAGGCCTGGATCGTGCGCGGAGCCGTGGTCTGCTGGGGCGCCGGGTCGGCGACGGAAGCGGCGGTGGCGGCGTCCTCCGCCTCCCCCTCCTTCTTCATCGCCTTCGCCTCGCTCTTGAGGATGCGGGCGGACTTGCCGAGCGAGCGGGCCATGTCGGGAAGCTTCTTGGCACCGAACAGCAGGAAGATCACGGCGACGATCAGGAGGATCTCGAGGGGCTTCAGGTTGCCGATCATGTGTGTCTTCCTTCTCACCGAAACGGCTGGTTGTGGTAGTCAAGACGGCTCAGACCGAGATCGGCAAGCCGCTGTGACATCGATCGTAACCCCCGGGGGTTAACGCGAGGCAATGCCCTGGGGTATCACCGCTTGCGTGGTCAGACAGTACGACGGTTGCCCGTCGATGGCTATGGCCGCACGGAGTGCCCGGCCCTGGCCAGGCCCGCGGCGGCCTGTTCCAGGTCGGCGGAGGCCTCCGCGATCCGGCGGCCCGCCTCCGAGACCTGCACGGAAAGCCTGCGCACCTCCACGAACACCCGCACCGCGAGCACGGCGAGGACGGCGAGCCCGAGGAAGCCCAGAGCGATTGCGAACATCGGCCACAACATGGGACGAGCCTAGGCCACCGCGCGCCTCACACACTGCGCAGGGTGCTCACGCCGCCACCCGTCAGCAGCTCCACGATGCGCTCCCCGGCCGGTTTGCGGACCGCAGCCCCGCACTCGGGACAGGTGAAGGAGTAGAACGTCGTACGACTGCTGCCGCCGATGGCCAGGCGCAGGGCGCCCGCGTCCAGCTCGAAGCGGGCCCGGCAGTCGGGACAGGACGCCTTGAACGCGACCGACATCGCGCGGATCTCCCCTCGGCCCCTCGGCCCCTCAGCCCCGTTCCCCGCCGGCGCCCGCACCGCCACCGGCGCCACCGGCCGCGGCGCCACCGGCCGCCCCGCCCTCGTACGCGGCGAGCGCCTCCCGGGCCGCCCGGCGGGCGCTGTCCGCCAGCTCCACCGGGGCCACGATCCGCCCCTCCCGGCCCAGCCGCAGCGCCAGCCGCCGCAGCGAGCCCGGGTCAGGGGTGCGCAAGGCGATCCGCAGACCCCCCTCGGGCAGCTCCTCCGCACTGTCGTGCGGGTAGTACTCGGCCACCCAGCGCCCGCCGGGACCGACCTCGATCACCACCTCCGGGTCCTCGGCGGCCGGCTGCACCAGCCCCTCGGACAGGTCGCGGGGCTCGATGGCCGGCGGATCGGCGCGCTCGTCGAGCAGCCGGATCTCCGCCACCCGGTCCAGCCGGAAGGTCCGCCGGGCCTCGGAGAGGTGGCACCACCCCTCCATGTACGTGTGCCCGACCGCGAACAGCCGGATCGGGTCGACCTTGCGCTCGGTCAGCTCGTCCCGCGCCGGCGAGTAGTAGCGCAGCCACAGCCGCCGCTGCTCGGCGATGGCCCGGTCCACGTCGGCGAAGACCCCGCCCTCGGACTCGAAGGTCACCGAGAGCCGGGAACTGGCCCCGGCGACCTCGCCCGCAGCCGCCTCCAGCTTGGCGGTGGCCCGCAGCAGCGCCTGCCGGTCCCCCTCGCGCAGCCCCGGCAGCGTGGCCACCGCCCGCGCGGCCACCAGCAGCGCCGTCGCCTCGTCTGCGGCCAGCCGCAGCGGCTCCGCGGTGGACTCCCCCGAGGCATCGGGGTTGCGCCACCAGATGCGCTCCCCGTCGGTGTCGATGTCGAGCAGGTCGCCGCCCCGGAAACTGGTCCCGCACATGGGCAGCACGTCGAGGTCCGAGATCAGCTCGTCCTCGGTGATCCCGAAGGCCCGGGCCACGTCCGCGACGTGCGCACCCGGGCGCTCGCGCAGGTACGTCACCAGGGACAGCATCCGGCGCGTCTGGTCGATGGCGTTGGCAGCCATGCTGGTACGTCTCCCCCTCAGGGCGTTGCTCAATGATCTTGCCCGGTCCACCCGCTGCTCCCGCGCCGCTGCGCGCAGCTCGGGTCAGCCCTTGGCCACGGCCCGCAGCCGGTCCACCACGTCCGCCCGCAGGTCGGCCGGCTCCAGCACCACGACATCGGGGCCGAACTCCACCAGCCACGCGTCCAGCCCGTGCCCGTACGGGATCTCCAGCTCGTCCCAGCCCGCCCCGCCGGCCCCCTCGCGCACCGCCGTCGCCCGGGACCGCAGCGGATAGCCCGCCCCCGCCCGCAGCCGGATCAGCGCGGAACGCTCCGCGCTCTCCCCGGCCCAGCTCGCCACGGTCTCCCGCACCGTCACCACGTCCGGGACCTCGGCGGTGTACTTGGCCGCCCGCGAGCGCACCTTGCCCGTGATCCGGGAGAGCCGGAACACCCGCTCCGCCCCGCGGTCGCGGTCGAAGCCCGCCAGGTACCAGTGGCCGCGCCAGCACTCCAGCGCCCACGGCTCCACCTGCCGGGACTCCGGCCGGGCCGCGGTGGACTTGCGGTAGTCGAAGACCACCGGACGGCGGTCGCGGCAGGCCAGCATCAGCGGCTCGAAGGCCGCCTCGTGCACCGGGATCCGCGGCTCGATGGCACTGTGCTGGCCCTCGTACGGGTCCGAGGCCTCCGGCATGCCGCCGGCGCGCAGCTTCTGCAGGGCCCCACTGGCCGCCCCGGCGAGCCGCGCCTGCTGCCACACCTTGGCGGCGAGCCCCAGGGCCGCGGCCTCCTCGGCGTCCAGCGCCACGGGCGGCAGCCGGTTGGAATCACGCCGGGCCAGATAGCCGGTGTCGCCCTCCAGGTTCTCGACGGTCTCGATGACCAGCCCGAGCTCCCGCAGATCGTCCTTGTCCCGCTCGAACATGCGGTTGAAGGACTCGTCGTTCCCGGCTTCCATGTAGGCCTCGATGGAACCGCGCAGTTCCCGCTTGCTGAGCGGCCGGCGCGTCCCCAGCAGACACAGCGCCAGATTCATCAGCCGCTCGGCCTTGGCAATCGCCATCGACGCCCATCCGCCCTTCCAGACCTTCGAGTCGTGTCCCCGGTACACCCTCGTGACCGCTGACCGTACCGCCCCGCCGGTCCTGGGCAAAAGCGAGGGCCCCCGCCCGGAAGGCAGGGGCCCCACACGCTTCACGGCGGACCGATCAGGCACCCATCAGGTCGCACACGAAGATCAGCGTCTCGCCCGGCTTGATGGCAGCGCCCGCGCCACGGTCGCCGTAGGCGAGGTGGGCCGGGATGACCAGCTTGCGGCGGCCGCCGACCTTCATGCCCTGGATGCCCGTGTCCCAGCCGGAGATGACCTGGCCGATGCCGAGCTGGAACTGCAGCGGCGCGCCGCGGCCCCAGGAAGCGTCGAACTCCTCACCGGTCGAGTAGGCCACGCCCACGTAGTGGACGGAGACCCGGGAACCGGCCTTGGCCTCGGCGCCCTCGCCCTCCCAGAGGTCCTCGATCACGAGGTCCGCCGGGACCGGGAAATCAGGGAAGTCGATCTCGGGCTTCTCGAGCTTGTCGCTCACGGAACTGCTCCTCAAAAACTTACGAACAGGGGGTACAACCCGGACAGTCTTACACCACTGCCAGGATGTCGAGGCTGAAGACCAGCGTCGAGTTGGCCGGGATGGTGCCCTGCTCCTTGTCGGCGAAACCCTGGTCCGGCGGGATGACCAGCAGGATGCGGCTGCCGACCTTCTTGCCGACGATCCCGTCCTTCAGACCCTTGACCGAGAGCTCCGTCAGCGGCCACGTCACCGAGGTGTCGGTGGCGTACGTGCTTTCGAAGGTCTTGTCGTCCTTCCACGTCTTGCCGTGGAACTTGACCACCACGCTGTCGGTGTCCTTCACGACGGCGCCGTCGCCGCTCTCCAGCACGTAGTTCGACACGAGCTTCGTCGGCGCCGCGCCGTCCTTCGGGACGGTCACGGAGACCTCCTTGCCGTCCGTGTTCGTACCCACCTTCGGCAGGGCGGCGTCCGTCTGCGGGACCTCCTTGCCCGTGGCCGAAACCGGCACGCTGGTGGCCTTGACGATGTCCACGACGAAGACCAGCGTGGCGTTCGCCTTGATCTTGTCGCCCGAGCCCTGCGCGCCGTAACCGAGGTCCGGCGGAATCACCAGCTCCAGGCGGCTGCCGACCTTCTTGCCCTCGAGGCCCTGGTCCCAGCCCTTGATGACCTGGCCCGCGCCGATGGTCACGTCGAACGGCTTGCCCTTGCCGAAGCTCTGGTCGAACGGCTCCTTGCCGTCCCAGACCTGGCCGAGGTAGTTGACCTGGGCGATGTCGCCCTTCTTCAGCGCCGGGCCATCGCCCTCGCTGACGGTCACCACCTTCAGTTCCTTCGGCGGGGTGCCCGCACCCTTCGCAAGGGTGGGGGTCTCACCGAACTTGGCGCCCTTGGTGATCGCGGGCGCCCCGTTCTTCATCTCGGCGGAGTCGGAGCCGCTGTCGCCACACGCCGCTGTCGACAGCAGCAGAAGGGGTACGACAAGCAGGCCGGCAAGTCGGCGCACGTGTTCCTCAGATCTCAGACGGCACATAGGTCGTCGCCACTCTAAGGCGTGGACAGGGCCCCGTACGAGATCCGTACGAGGCCCTGGCCAAGATCAGTGCGATGTCACACGGCGCCAAGCGTCGCGCTACATCCCCGCGATCAGCTTCTCCACCCGGTCGTCCACCGACCGGAACGGGTCCTTGCACAGCACCGTGCGCTGCGCCTGGTCGTTCAGCTTCAGATGCACCCAGTCGACCGTGAAGTCCCGCCGCTGCTCCTGCGCACGACGGATGAAATCACCCCGCAGCCGCGCCCTCGTCGTCTGCGGAGGCACCGACTTGCCCTCGAAGATCTTGAGGTCGTTGCAGATCCGCGCCGCCTGCCCCTTGCGCTCCAGCAGGTAGTACAGACCGCGCCTGCGGTGGATGTCGTGATAGGCGAGGTCTATCTGAGCCACCCGCGGATTCGACATCGTCATGTTGTGCTTCGCCCGGTACCGCTCGATCAGCTGGTACTTCATCACCCAGTCGATCTCGGTCCCGATCCGGTCCAGGTCCTGCGCGTCGATCGCGTCCAGCGTCCGGCCCCACAGCTCCAGCACCTGGTCCACGACACCCTCACGGATGCCCCGGCGCTCCGCGAAGTCCACCGCCTTGTCGTAGTACTCCCGCTGGATCTCCAGCGCGGAGGCCTCCCGCCCGCTCGCGAGCCGCACCTTGCGCTGCCCCGTGATGTCGTGACTGACCTCCCGGATCGCCCGGATCGGGTTCTCCAGCGTCAGGTCCCGCATCACCGTGCCCGCCTCGATCATGCGCAGCACCAGATCGGTCGCCCCGACCTTCAGCAGCATGGTCGTCTCGGACATGTTCGAGTCGCCCACGATCACGTGCAGGCGCCGGTAACGCTCCGCATCCGCGTGCGGCTCGTCGCGCGTGTTGATGATCGGGCGCGAACGCGTCGTGGCCGAACTGACACCCTCCCAGATGTGCTCGGCCCGCTGGCTCACGCAGTAGACCGCACCCCGCGGCGTCTGCAGCACCTTGCCCGCACCGCAGATCAGCTGCCGCGTGACGAGGAACGGGATCAGAATGTCCGCCAGCCGGGAGAATTCCCCGTGCCGGGCCACCAGGTAGTTCTCGTGGCAGCCGTACGAGTTTCCCGCCGAGTCGGTGTTGTTCTTGAACAGATAGACGTCGCCCGCGATTCCCTCCTCGTGCAGGCGGCGTTCGGCGTCGACGAGCAGTCCTTCGAGAATGCGCTCGCCGGCCTTGTCGTGGGTGACCAGTTCGATCAGGTTGTCGCATTCGGGAGTTGCATACTCCGGATGCGAACCCACGTCGAGGTAGAGGCGGGCGCCGTTCCGCAGGAAGACATTGCTACTGCGGCCCCATGACACAACACGGCGGAAGAGGTAGCGCGCCACTTCGTCAGGAGACAGTCGGCGCTGTCCCCTGAACGTGCACGTGACGCCGTACTCGTTCTCCAGCCCGAAAATGCGGCGGTCCATGACTGAACATTACGCCTTCTGCTCTGTTCTGAAACCGAGTTCGCAGCCGCCGTTTCGATCATTTTCCCGAGCAGCCACCCCCGCGCACACCCGCCACGCCGCCGCCGCACGCCCCCCACGGGCCCACCGGCCGCCTAAGACCCCGTCACCGAGGCCCCGGCAGAGCCCTCCAACGGCCCCGCCGGACCCGCGGCCGACGCCTCGGCCGAACCGGACTCCGGACCCGCAGCAGGACCGGACTCCGCACCGGCCGCCCGCGCCGGCACGGAACCCGCCACCGCACGGCTCGCACCCGGACGCGCCAGCACCCGCTGAGTCACCGTCAGCACCAGCAGCGCCGCCGCCCCCGCCACGCTCGCCACCGCGAACCCCGCCGCCGTACCCCCCGCCTCCACCGAAGGACCCGCCGCCGCCGTACCGATCGCCGCACCCACCCCGAAGAACGTCACCAGCCACGAGAACGCCTCCGTCACCGTGCCCGCCGGAGCATGCCGGTCCACCACGATGAACGCACACGCCAGAGCCGGAGCCAGGAACACCCCCGCCAGCGCCGCGAACCCCGTCATCGCCACCACACCCGGCACCAGCATCAACGGCAGATAACACACCGCCAGCAACGCCACCAGCAACCGCAGCCGCCGCTCCGGCGCACCCGCCCACTGCCGCGCCCCGTACAGCACACCACCGAACAGCGCACCCAGCCCCAGCGCCGCCATCAGCCAGCCGTACACCGCCTGACCACCGTGCTCGTCCGCGTACGCCACACCCGCCACCGTGATCGACCCCAGCGCCGTCCCCACGAAGAAGAACGCCCCCAGCAACGCCAGCAGACCCGGCGACCGCAGCGCCCCCAGCCAGTGCGCCTCCCGCGGCTCCGAACGCCACGTGCGCGAAGGCTCCGACACCACCACCGACAGCGCCCCCAGCACCCCGATCCCGTTCAGCACCAGCAGCGCCACCGCCGGATCCCACAGCGCCACGCACAGGGTCACCAGCAGCGGCCCCACCGTGAACATGACCTCCTGGGCCACCGCGTCCATCGCGTACGCCGCATGGACCCGCTCCTCCTTGCCGCCCAGCACGCTCGGCCACAGCGCCCGCAGCCCGCCCTCCAGCGGCGGCGTGAACAGCCCCGCGACCACCACCGCCGCGTACGCCACCACCACCGAACCGGTCCCGGCCAGCGCCAGCCACACCATGCCCAGCGCCGACACCACCGCAGCCGGCAACTGCACCCGCGGCTGCCCGAACAGGTCCACCGCCCGCCCCAGCAGCGGCTGCCCCACCGCGTTCGACACCCCGTACGCGGCCGCGAGCGCACCCGCCAGGCTGTAGCTGCCGCCCTCCGCCCGGGTGAACAGCACGATCGCGATCGGCCCCGTCCCGTTCGGCAGCCGGCCTATGAGCGTGCCCACCAGCAGCCTCGCGGCATGCCGGGTCCTGAGCAGCTCCGCGTAACCCGCGGCCATGTCCGCCCCCTTCTGCCCGGACCCAGCCCGGGGAGTAACCCAAGTAATACGTATAACGTGACCGGTCATACGTACCATGACCACAGTCGGACGGTCCACCCACCCGACACCCACACCCCCCGCGACCTCGCACTACAGGAGCACCGTGTGACGAGACCCACCAGCCGCGACGTGGCCACCGCCGCCGGAGTCTCCCAGGCCACCGTCTCCCTCGTCCTCGGCGACAAATGGCGCGGCCGCGTCTCCGAACGCACCGCCGGCCTGGTCCGCGAAGCCGCCACCACCCTCGGCTACCGCCCCAACCTCGCCGCCCGCAACCTCCGCCTCGGCTCCACCCGCACCGCCCTCCTCGTCGTCCCCGCCCTCACCAACGAATTCTTCGCCCGCGTCTACACCGGCGCCGCCCGCATCGCCGCCGAACACGGCTTCGGCGTCGTCCTCTACCCCTCCCCCGACGGCACCGGCCCCGCCCGCGACCCCTTCGCCTCCGCCCGCGCCGCCCTCGACGGAGTCATCGCCTCCTCCATGGCCGCCGACGCCCTCCACGCCCTCGGCGGCGACGCACTCCCCCTCGTCATGCTCGACAGCGACCCCACCGCCGACACCGCCCACGCCCACGTCAACCTCGCCATCGCCGACGGCATGCGCCAAACCGCCGAACACCTCCTCCACCACGGCCACCACCGCTTCCTCCACCTCGCCTCCGCCATCGACTCCTGGACCTTCGACATCCGCGCCAACGCCCTGGCCGCCCTCCTCCCGCCCCCCGCCGAGCTGCGCACCGTACGGGCCCACCTCAGCGTGGAAGCCGCCCGTACGGCCATGGAGACGGCCCTGGACACCCCCGCGGACCGCCGCCCCACCGCCGTCGTCTGCGACGACGACATCCTCGCCGCCGGCGCCTGCAAAGCCGCCCGCCGCCTCGGCCTGCGCATCCCCGAGGACCTCTCCGTCACCGGCTTCGACGACCTCGCCCTCGCCACCGCCGTCGAACCGGAACTCACCACCGTCCACCTCCCCGCCGAACGCGTCGGCGAACAGGGCATGACCGCCCTCCTCGCCGTCCTCGAAGGCACCCCCTGGACCCCCGTCGACATCCCGGTCCACCTCGTCGTCCGCGACTCCACGGGACCCGCCCCGACGCGCTGAACCCCCGGAAACGCGAAAGCGCCCCCGACCCGAAGGCCAGGGGCGCCCACCCATCACGT
Source organism: Streptomyces sp. NPDC051563 (assembly GCF_044454225.1). Classification (NCBI taxonomy): domain Bacteria; kingdom Bacillati; phylum Actinomycetota; class Actinomycetes; order Kitasatosporales; family Streptomycetaceae; genus Streptomyces; species Streptomyces sp. NPDC051563. The sequence continues at coordinate 154,606 of NZ_JBITDL010000016.1, read as the reverse complement.
CCTGCGACTACTCGGCTTCCTCTTCGGGAGCCTCGTCGTTCGACACGGCATCCGCCTGGGCGGCCGCCGGAACATCCGCCTCCAGCAGCCGCGACAGCTGCCGCCCACGGATCCGCTTGAACTTGCGCTGCTGGGCCCGCGTACGGTCCAGCACCGCCACCTCCAGCCGCTCCGCCGGAATCGACTTGTCCGTACCGTTCGCCTGGCTCGACAGCGCCTGCACCGCCAGCTTCAGCGCCTCGGACAGGGTCATCCCGTCCTGGTGCCGCTGATCGAGATAGGTACTGATCTGCTCGGCATTGCCACCGACCGCCACGGACCCGTGCTCGTCCACGATCGACCCGTCGTGCGGCAGCCGGTAGATCTGGTCGCCCGCGGCGGTCGCACCGACCTCCGCCACCACCAGCTCCACCTCGTACGGCTTCTCGCCCGCACTGGAGAAGATCGTGCCGAGCGTCTGCGCGTAGACGTTGGCCAGCCCACGGGCCGTCACATCGTCACGGTCGTAGGTGTATCCGCGCAGATCGGCATACCGCACACCGCCGATGCGCAGGTTCTCGTACTCGTTGTACTTGCCGGCGGCCGCGAAGCCGATCCGGTCGTAGATCTCGCTGAACTTGTGCAGCGCGCGGGACGGGTTCTCACCGACGAACACGATGCCGTCGGCGTACTGGATCACAACAAGGCTCCGACCGCGGGCGATGCCCTTGCGGGCGTATTCCGCCCGGTCGGCCATGGCCTGCTGGGGTGACACGTAGAACGGAGTCGACACCGGCTTTCCGTCCCTTTCTTCTGGACGACGAGGAAGTCAGAGCGGGCTGGTCAGAGCAGGGCGGCGCGCGGACCGTCGGGCTGCTCCAGCCGCCGGTTCGTGATCTTGCGGGCCAGCTCCGAGGACTCCTCGTCGGTCAGCCTGCGGAATCCCTCGTCGGTCATGACGGTGACGATGGGGTAGATGTGGCGGTAGAGGTCCGGGCCGCCGGTCGCCGAGTCGTCGTCGGCGGCGTCGTACAACGCCTGGACGACGAGCGTCGTGGCCTCCTCCTCCGTCAGCTTGGAGTGGTACAGCTTCTTCATCGAGCCGCGGGCGAAGATCGAACCCGAACCGGTGGCGGCGTAGCCGTGCTCCTCGGAGCGGCCGCCGGTCACGTCGTAGGAGAAGATCCGCCCCTTCTCCTTGGCCTCGTCGTACCCCGCGAAGAGCGGCACGACGGCCAGACCCTGCATGGCCATCCCCAGATTGCTCCGGATCATGGTCGACAGCCGGTTCGCCTTGCCTTCGAGACTGAGGGTCGCCCCCTCCACCTTCTCGAAGTGCTCCAGCTCCAGCTGGAACAGCTTCACCATCTCCACGGCCAGACCGGCGGTGCCGGCGATGCCGACGGCGGAGTACTCGTCCGCCGGGAACACCTTCTCGATGTCCCGCTGCGCGATCATGTTCCCCATAGTCGCCCTGCGGTCACCCGCGAGGACCACCCCGCCGGGGAAGGTGGCGGCCACGATGGTCGTCCCGTGCGGCGCCTCGAGGACCCCGTCGGGCAGCTTCCGGTTGCCCGGGAGCATCTCGGGCTGGTGCGCGCCCAAGAAGTCCATGAAGGACGACGACCCCGGCGTCAGGAAGGCTGCCGGCAGACGCCCTGTGCTTCGAATGTTGGGTTCCACAGGTTTCCTTCCAGATATGAGACGAGCCTACGAGCTGCGTCGGGATCGTCTCCCAACTTGCCGATGGCCGTGTTGCAGTTGAAGCAAAGTACGCCTCGGACCTTACCCGTGGTGTGGCAGTGATCCACATGCACGGCCGCGCACTTTTTACAGATCAGGCAGAGGCCACCCTGCGCCGCGATCATCTCGTCCCGGTCGGCCTCGGTCATGCCGTAGGAGCGCTTCAGGTGGTCTACCCGGCTCTGGATCGCCCGACAGGCCTTGCAGCGCGTCGACAACCCGTCCGAAGCCGTTTTGTTCCGGTCCCATTCCGCGTGCGGCTTGGTTTCCTTGCACCGCCGGCAGTATTTGTGCCCCGCCGGCACCGTGATGCGGGGACGGACGTTCTTCCCCCTGGCTATCTGCCGCTGCTGGTGATACTCGGCTGCGCACGGCCTGCAATAAGATTGCAGGCCGTCACGCATGGCCCGATTAGAAGCGAAAGCATCGAGCGGCTTGACTAGGTCACACCGCGCACACCGCTTCCCACCCTCCAACACGCACCCTCCCCGCGAGCTTCACCTTCGATTCGAAGGCGAAATCACTCGCCACCCTTCTGAACGAAGGAGCGCACGAAATCCTCGGCATTTTCCTCGAGCACATCATCGATTTCATCGAGTACGGAGTCGACGTCGTCCGAGAGCTTTTCCTGTCGCTCCTTGAGGTCGGTCGATTCTTCGACCGCTGCCTCCTCGACCTCCTCGGTCGAGCGCTGCGCCTTCTGCTGTCCGCCGCCGGTGTCCTTGGTCGCCATGTGTAGCTCACCCCGCTCGGTTCGCACGCTCACGTGAAAGACCCCGCGAATTCGGGATCCCTCAAGATCAGACTCTACGTCGGACCCTACAAGGAGGGCCCGACATCCGTCCCGGTACTTTCATAACGTCCGGGTGTGTTCATGATTCCCGGGCCGGGGGCCTTTCAGCCCCCGCTCCGGGTACCGGAAAGGCCTCAGCGCCCCGAGAGCACCCGGACCAGGTCCTCCGCCGTGCGACAGCGGTCCAGGAGCTCCTTCACGTGGGCACGGGTGCCCCGCAGGGGTTCCAGGGTCGGGACCCGCTGGAGGGAGTCGTGGCCCGGGAGATCGAAGATCACCGAGTCCCACGAAGCCGCCGCCACGTCGTCCGCGTACTGCTCCAGGCACCGCCCCCGGAAGTACGCCCGGGTGTCCTCCGGCGGCTTGCTCTGCGCCCGTTCCACCGCCGTCTCGTCCAGCAGCCGCTTCATCTTGCCGCGGGCCACCAGGCGGTTGTACAGCCCCTTCTCGGGCCGTACGTCCGCGTACTGGAGGTCCACCAGGTGGAGCCGGGCCGCGTCCCAGCCGAGGCCGTCGCGGCGCCGGTAGCCCTCGAGGATCTCCCGCTTCGCGATCCAGTCGAGCTCTCCCGACAGGCTCATCGGGTCGGTTTCCAGCCGGCCCAGTACGTCCTCCCAGCGGGCCAGCACATCCTTGGTCTGCTCGTCCGCGTCGGAGCCGAAACGCTCCTCCACGTACTTCCTGGCCAGCTCGTAGTACTCCATCTGGAGCTGTACGGCGGTCAGCGTCCGCCCGCTGCGCAGCGTGATCAGGTGCTGCAGGTCGGGGTCGTGGGAGACCTGGTGGAGGGTGCGTACGGGCTGGTCCACGGCGAGGTCGACGTTGATGTAGCCGTCTTCGATCATGGAGAGGACGAGGGCGGTGGTGCCGAGCTTGAGGTAGGTGGAGATCTCGGAGAGGTTGGCGTCTCCGATGATCACGTGGAGGCGGCGGTACTTCTCCGCGTCCGAGTGCGGTTCGTCCCTGGTGTTGATGATGGGGCGCTTGAGGGTGGTCTCCAGGCCGACCTCGACTTCGAAGTAGTCGGCGCGCTGGCTGATCTGGAAGCCGTGCTCGCGGCCGTCCTGGCCGATGCCGACGCGGCCGGCGCCGGTGAAGACGAGGCGGGAGACGAAGAAGGGGGTGAGGTGGCGCACGATGTCCGAGAAGGGGGTTTCCCGCTTCATCAGGTAGTTCTCGTGCGTGCCGTAGGAGGCGCCCTTGTTGTCGGTGTTGTTCTTGTAGAGGTGGATCGGCTGGGCCCCGGGGAGCTGGGCGGCCCTGACGGCCGCTTCGGCCATGATGCGCTCGCCGGCCTTGTCCCAGAGGACGGCGTCGAGCGGGTTGGTGATCTCCGGGGAGCTGTACTCGGGGTGTGCGTGGTCCACGTAGAGGCGTGCGCCGTTGGTGAGGATGACGTTGGCGAGGCCGATGTCCTCGTCGGTGAGCTGGCTGTTGTCGGCGGCCTCGCGGGCGAGGTCGAAGCCGCGGGCGTCCCGCAGCGGGTTCTCTTCCTCGAAGTCCCAGCGGGCGCGTCGCGCCCGGTGCATCGCCGCCGCGTAGGCGTTGACGATCTGGGACGAGGTGAGCATGGCATTGGCGTTCGGGTGCCCCGGGACGGAGATCCCGTACTCCGTCTCGATCCCCATTACTCGCCGTACGGTCATGCGGCCCTCCTTGCCCGGCGGCGCTCCCGTTCGGGAGCGGCGCTCAAGTACCGCTGGTGCTCCGGTGCGTCGTGTGCGGTGCCCGTCCCCGCACTGCGCGACCTGCGGTATGGAAGAGCCTAGAACCACTCCGCGCTGGTGGGGAGATCATTTCAGTCATTGACTTTGCCCTGTCACCGGCTGAAAAGAGCGTTTGGTAAAGCAGTCGGCTGCGGGTGCCCTTGCCGGGCGCCCGCAGCCGGCCCGCTTTGTCAGAGGTACTGACCGGTGTTGGCCACCGTGTCGATGGAGCGTCCGGTGTCCGCGCCTTGCTTTCCGGTGACGAGGGTGCGGATGAATACGATTCGCTCGCCCTTCTTTCCGGAGATTCGGGCCCAGTCGTCGGGGTTGGTGGTGTTGGGCAGGTCTTCGTTCTCCTTGAACTCGTCCACGCAAGCCTGGAGGAGATGGGCGACGCGAAGGCCCTTCTGGTTGTGCTCGAGGAAGGCCTTGATGGCCATCTTCTTCGCACGGTCCACGATGTTCTGGATCATCGCGCCCGAGTTGAAGTCCTTGAAGTAGAGGACTTCCTTGTCGCCGTTGGCGTACGTGACCTCGAGGAAGCGGTTCTCCTCGGTTTCGGCGTACATCTGCTCGACGACGGTCTGGATCATGCTGTGGACGGTTTCGGCCGTGGAGCCCTGGTGCTCGCCGAGGTCGTCGGTGTGCAGGGGCAGGGTGGCCTTGAGGTACTTCGCGAAGATGTCCTTGGCGGCCTCGGCGCCGGGGCGCTCGATCTTGATCTTCACGTCGAGCCGGCCGGGGCGCAGGATGGCCGGGTCGATCATGTCCTCGCGGTTGGAGGCGCCGATGACGATGACGTTCTCCAGGCCTTCCACGCCGTCGATCTCGGCGAGCAGCTGGGGGACGATGGTGTTCTCCACGTCCGAGCTGACTCCGGATCCGCGGGTGCGGAAGAGGGATTCCATCTCGTCGAAGAAGACGATGACGGGGGTGCCCTCGCTCGCCTTCTCCCTCGCACGCTGGAAGACGAGGCGGATGTGCCGCTCGGTCTCGCCGACGTACTTGTTGAGGAGTTCGGGGCCCTTGATGTTCAGGAAGTAGGACTTCCCGGTGGGCTGGCCGGTGACTTCGGCGACCTTCTTGGCAAGGGAGTTGGCCACGGCCTTGGCGATGAGCGTCTTGCCGCAGCCGGGAGGGCCGTAGAGCAGGATGCCCTTCGGGGGGCGCAGTTCGTGTTCCTTGAAGAGGTCGGGGTAGAGGTAGGGGAGCTCGACGGCGTCGCGGATCAGTTCGATCTGGTCGCCCAGGCCGCCGATCTTGTCGTAGTCGATGTCCGGGACCTCTTCGAGGACGAGGTCTTCGACCTCGCTCTTGGGGACGATCTCGTAGACGTAGCCGGAGCGGGGTTCGAGCAGCAGGGAGTCGCCGGGGCGGATGGTGACGTCCAGGAGCGGCTCGGCGAGCCTCACCACCCTTTCCTCGTCGGTGTGCCCGACCACCAGGGCGCGCTCGCCGTCCTCGAGGATTTCCTTGAGGGTGACGATGTCCCCGGCCCGTTCGAACTCCATGGCCTCGACCACGTTGAGGGCTTCGTTGAGCATGACCTCCTGGCCGCGCCGGAGGTCTTCCGGTTCGACGCTGGGGCTCACGTTCACGCGGAGCTTTCGGCCGCCGGTGAAGATGTCGACGGTTCCGTCTTCGTTCGACTGCAGGAAGACTCCGAAGCCGGCCGGCGGCTGTGCGAGCCGGTCGACTTCTTCTTTGAGGGCCACGATCTGGTCGCGGGCCTCGCGCAGGGTGTTCGCCAGCCGCTCGTTCTGTGCGGAGACGCCTGCCAGGTTTGTCTGGAGCTCGACGATCCGCTCTTCGAGAATTCTCGTGTGTCGCGGAGAGTCGGCGAGCTTACGTCGCAGGACGGCGATTTCCTGCTCGAGATAGGCAACCTGGCCGGCGGGGTCCTCAGACCCTCGCGCGGGCCGGATGCCGCGGTTGATGTCGTCGTCGTGGGCTGCCACGGTCCTCACCTCCTCCAAGGGGAGCTGGACGCTTTCTGACCCTACCTGGGCTGGTGGTGATTGAAACCCCTAGATCACAAAGACGGTAGGGGTGTGTCCGATCTTCACCCTTGCGTACTCCCTCACGCCAAGGAAATACCCACCCATCGAACTCGGGAAGCGGCCGGTTGTAAGGTCGAACTGTTCAACACCCGTCAGAGCTCGTGCGACTTGCCGCGCGTTGTGACCGGGATGGATCACTCAGAGCAGGGAACGGCAGGAGATATGACCGTGCAGCAGGACTCGGCCACCGGGCAGGACGCGGGTGCCTCGGGCGTGGCCGGAGAGCCGCTCGAGGTCTGGATCGACCAGGATCTCTGCACTGGCGACGGCATCTGTGTGCAGTACGCACCTGAGGTGTTCGAGCTGGACATCGATGGTCTGGCGTACGTGAAGAGCCCTGCGGACGAGTTGCTCGTGGAGGCGGGGGCGACCACTCCGGTTCCGCTGGTGCTGCTCCAGGACGTGGTGGATTCCGCGAAGGAATGTCCCGGGGACTGCATCCATGTAAGGCGGGTTTCGGACAGGGTCGAGGTTTTCGGTCCGGACGCGGAGTGACGGTTCAAACACCTGTGGGGGTCGAGTCCGTAAGCTCCTGGCGGAATTTTCCGCCGGTCCAGCGCCACTTGGCGAGCTGCTTGGTGTCGGGGCTGTAGCGGGGCACTTCGGGCGAGGAGTACCCGAGGAGGCTCGCGGTGACGAGTCCGTCGCGGATGGTGAGATCGGTCGCGGTCTGCTTGCGGCCGGCTTCGAGGAGCGTGGCGACGACGCGGGGGTGTCCGCTCTTGGCCGGGTCCTGGGTGAGGACGTAGAGGGCGTGCGGCGGGGTGCCCGAGCCGGCGTCGCAGCGGACGGCCGCGACGGTTTCGGGGCGGCCGTCGCCGTCGAGGTCGCCTTCGGCGGTGGCCGTGACGGCTTGTGGGGCGCCCTTGCAGTCCAGGGGGTAGGTGACGGCGTGCGCGTCGGGAGCGGCCACGGTGGCGGCCTGTTGGCCCTGGTCGGGGCTGGCGTGACCCGTGGGGCGTTCCGGGTCCGCGGAGGCTCCGGTGGCCGGGTCGGGCTGCAGGAGTCCGGCGCCGGCTATGACGGCGGCGAGGGCCGTGGCGGTGGCCAGCCAGTGGACGGGCCGGGCCCGGTGGTGCGCCGGGGCGGGGGTGCTCGGCGCCGGCTCGGCGGGGCTGTGCGGCACGCGGGGTGTCTCCTGTGCGAAGGGTGACGGGGAGCCAGCATCGTGCCACACCTCACATCGGGGTGGAACGGGTGGGTCCGGACCGGTCGGGCCGCTCGCGCGGGAGCTGCCCGTAGGGCAACGAAAAGACGCCGTGCCGCAGTTCCCGGATGGTGCGGGGGAACTGCGGCACGGCGTCTTCGTGTTGTCGGTGCGGGTCGCCCTGCCGGGTGGCCGGGCGGTCCTGGGGCCGCGGGGCCCTTTGGCAGCTGAGCGGCTCAGGCCGTTTCGGCGCTGTCGGCGGTGGTCTCGGCCGGGGCCGTGGCGGCCGTCTCCGCGGTCTTGGCGGCCGACTGTCCCCCAGGGCCGTCGTAGTCCTCGCCGTAGGCGCCCTTGGAGGGGCGGCGGCGGCGCATGGGCGGCTCGACGCCGTCCGCGAGCCGGCGGGCGGTGACGAGGAAGCCGGTGTGGCCGATCATGCGGTGGTCCGGGCGGACGGCCAGGCCCTCGACGTGCCAGTTGCGGATCATCGATTCCCAGGGCTGCGGTTCGGCGTAGCAGCCGAACTCGCGGATGGATTCGACGGTCCGGGAGAGCTGGGTGGTGGTGGCCACGTAGCAGCAGAGGATGCCGCCGGGGACCAGCGCCTTGGAGACGGCCTCCAGGCACTCCCAGGGGGCGAGCATGTCGAGGATCACGCGGTCGACGTCCGTGTCGGACAGGTTGTCCTGGAGGTCGCCCACGGTCAGCTGCCACGCGGGGTGCGGGCCGCCGAAGTAGCGCTCGACGTTGGCCGTGGCGATCTCGGCGAAGTCGGGGCGGCGCTCGTAGCTGTGGAGCATGCCCTGGTCGCCGATGGCGCGCAGCAGGAAGCTGCTCAGGGAGCCGGAGCCGACGCCTGCTTCGACGACGCGGGCGCCGGGGAAGATGTCGGCGAAGGCCAGGATCTGGCCTGCGTCTTTGGGGTAGACCACGGCGGCACCGCGGGGCATGGACAGGACATAGTCGGGGAGCAGGGGACGCAGCGCGAGGTAGGCGACGTTGCCCGTGGTACGGACAACGCTTCCCTCGGGGGAGCCGATCAGCTCGTCGTGCGGGAAGGAACCCTTGTGGGTGTGGAAATTCTTCCCGGCTTCGAGCGTGAACGTGTAGTGGCGGCCCTTGGGGTCGGTGAGCTGTACCTGGTCCCCGACCTCGAAGGGCCCGCGTCGGCGGGCGGCACCGGTCGGTTCGGACATGTGACCAGTGTATTGGCTTCAGGACTGGGGCCGCGCCATGGCCTTCACGAAGGCCTCTTCCACGTCGAGGGTGGACAGGACGCCGTAGATGGCGCCGTCGTTCTGGAGGACGAGGTATTCGGTGGCGGGGGTGGTGCGGAGGTGGTCGAGGAGTTCTTCGCCGGTGAGGTCCGCTGAAACCTTCATGCCGTCGGTGAGGTCCTGGGCGAGGGTGCCGGCGGCGACCCAGGGGCGGCGGTGTTCGGGGACGGAGGCGATGGCGCTCTCGCGGACGATGCCGGTGGGGTCTCCGAGGCCGTCGACGATGACGAGGGCGCGGGCGCCGGCTTCGTTGGCGCGGCGGAGGGCTTCGGAGAGGGGGGTGGCGTTCTCGACGGGGATGGCGCGGCGGGTGAGTTTGCGGGCGTGGAGTTCCGGGAGGTGTTCGCGCAGGCGGGCGACGCGGAGGCTGTTGCCGGCGCCGGTCCAGATGATGCCGGCGAGGATCGCGGCGAGGAGGGCGTCCATGACGGTGTCCATGCCGCCGATGCCGTCGGTGGGGTTGCCGAGGGTCCCGGTGGAGTTCAGGAGGGGCAGGCCGAGGAGGACGGCGACGGCGAGGGCGCGGCCGGCCCAGGCGGCGGCGATGGTGCCGGTCATGGGTTTGCCGGTGATGCCCCAGATGACGGCGCGGAGCATGCGGCCGCCGTCGAGGGGGAGGCCGGGGAGGAGGTTGAAGGCGGCGACGAGGAGGTTGGAGATCATGAGGCCGGCGAGGAGGACGCCGGGGACGCTGGCGGGTTCGACGGTTTTCATGCCGAGGTAGAAGGCGCCGGCGAGGAGGAGGGAGAGGAGGGGGCCGACGAAGGCGAGGACGAATTCGCGGCCGGGGGTTTCGGATTCCTTTTCGATCTCGGAGACGCCGCCGAAGAACTGGAGCTGGATGCGGCGTACGGGGAGTTTGAAGCGGAGGGCGGCGATGGTGTGGGCGAGTTCGTGGACGAGGACCGAGGCGTAGAAGGCCACGGCGAAGAAGAGGGCCACGAGGTAGCGCAGGGTGCCGAGGTCGGGGAGGATCCGGTCGAGCTGGTCGCCGAAGACCCAGGTGATGAGGGCGGCGACGAGGAACCAGCTGGGCGAGACGTAGACGGGTACGCCGAAGGGGCGGCCCATGAGGAGTCCGCCGCCCGGTCCTGAGCGGCGGCCCGCGCGCTCGCCGGTTTCGTCGGTGTCTGCCACGGTTGTCCTTCGTTCGCTGCTGTCCGGTGCGGTGGTGCGCCGGTGTTTCCGTTGTCTTTTACCCGTGGTGCCGGGGTGCACTGTTGCGCGGTGTGATGCTCCGATCATGCAGTGCGAGGGGGGTCGGCGTCGATGGTATGCGCGTGCTGTCGGTGGCGGGTCGTAGGGTTTTGTCCATGACGACGAGCCCCGGCAGCGGTCCGGACGATGCAGTGACCAGTTCCGTGCCCGCTTCGGGGTCCGGTTCGGTGCCCGTGCCCGCGCAGGGGGTGGCGGTGGCGCCTTCTTCGCTGTCGCCTTCGCGGGCGAGTGATTTCATGCGGTGTCCGCTGCTGTACCGGTTCCGGGTGATCGACAAGCTGCCGGAGAAGCCGAGTGCGGCGGCGACGCGGGGGACGTTGGTGCACGCGGTGCTGGAGCGGCTCTTCGATCATCCGGCGCCGGAGCGGACGGCTCCGCGGGCGAAGGAGTTGATTCCGGGGCAGTGGGACCGGCTGGTGGAGTCGAAGCCGGAGTTGCTGGAGCTGTTCCCGGAGGGTGATGAGGGGGCGGGTCTGTCGCGCTGGCTGACGGAGGCCGAGGCGTTGGTGGACCGGTGGTTCACGTTGGAGGACCCGACGCGGCTGGAGCCGGTGGAGCGGGAGTTCTTCGTGGAGACGGAGCTGGATTCGGGGCTGCGGCTGCGCGGGATCATCGACCGGGTGGACGTGGCGCCGACGGGTGAGGTGCGGATCGTCGATTACAAGACGGGGAAGGCGCCGCGGCCGGAGTACGCCGAGGGTGCGCTGTTCCAGATGAAGTTCTACGCGCTGGTGGTGTGGCGGTTGAAGCGGGTGGTGCCGCGGCGGCTTCAGCTGGTGTATCTGGGCAGTGGGGACGTGGTGACGTACGACCCGGTGATCGAGGATCTGGAGCGGATGGAGCGCAAGCTGCTGGCGCTGTGGGACGCGATCCGGGAGGCGACGGAGACGGGTGACTGGCGGCCGCGGCAGTCGAAGCTGTGCGGCTGGTGTGATCATCAGGCGGTGTGTCCGGAGTTCGGTGGTACTCCCCCGGTCTATCCGCTGGCGCTGCCGTCGGCCGGGCGGGGCGAGTCCTGATCTTGGCGGCAGGGCAGAATGGGCGGGGTTCCCCGTTGCCGTCCGAATGAATCCGATGGAGATGAAGCGGTGGACCCGCTGAACTCGCCGAGCCCGATGAAGACGAGGTGGACCCCGTGGCGATCCGCGTACTGCTGGTCGACGATCAGCCGCTGCTGCGTACCGGTTTCCGGATGATCCTGGAGGCCGAGCAGGACTTGGCGGTGGTCGGCGAGGCCGGGGACGGTCTGCAGGCGTTGGACCAGGTGCGGGCGTTGCAGCCCGACGTGGTGCTGATGGACATCCGGATGCCGCGGATGGACGGGGTGGAGGCGACGCGGCAGATCACGGGTCCGGGGCGGGACGGTCCGGCGAAGGTGCTGGTGCTGACGACGTTCGATCTGGACGAGTACGTGGTGGAGGCGCTCAGGGCGGGGGCCAGCGGGTTCTTGCTGAAGGATGCGCCGGCGGCGGAGCTGGTGCAGGCGATCCGGGTGGTGGCGGGCGGCGAGGCGATGCTGGCGCCGAGCATCACGCGGCGGTTGCTGGACAAGTACGCGGGGCATCTGCCGTCGGGTGAGGACAGCGTTCCGGACATGATCGCTTCGCTGACGGAGCGCGAGGTCGAGGTGTTGAAGCTGGTGGCGCGCGGTCTGTCGAATGCGGAGATCGCGGCGGATCTGTTCGTGAGCGAGACGACGGTGAAGACGCATGTGGGTCATGTGCTGACGAAGCTGGGTCTGCGTGACCGGGTGCAGGCGGCGGTGTACGCGTACGAGAGCGGTCTGGTGCGTCCGGGGGCCGGTCAGTAGGTCGCGGGTCTCTGGGGGGCGTCCGGGGGTCGCTGGTACGGGTACGGGCCCGCTTCCGCTGCGTGCGGAGGCGGGCCCGTTGCCGTTGCGGGGGTGGCTCAGCCCTTGCTGATCTCCCAGAAGCGGAAGACGGTGGAGGCGTCGAGGGACCACTGCAGGCCGGTCACGTTCTGGCGGGTGACGGCGTACTGCTTGCTCTGCCAGAGCGGGAGCAGGGGGATCTCGTCGGCGACGATGTCCTGGAGGCGGGCGTAGTCGCCGCTGGCGGTGGCGCGGTCGGACTTGGCGGAGGTCGACGGGATGATCGTCCCGGTGATCTCCTTGTTGTCGTAGTTGTTGTGCAGCACGTTGTCGGGGCCGAAGAAGGGCTGCGTGAAGTTGTCGGCGTCGGGGTAGTCGGGGACCCAGCCCTTGACGTAGACGCCGTACTTGCCGTCCTGGATGTCCTTCTCGTACTGCTCGAACTCGACGGATTTGACCTCGGCTTCGAAGAGGCCGCTGTCGTTGAGCTGCTTGGCGATGAGCTGGAATTCCTGGTCCGTCGAGGGGCCGTAGCGGGAGGGCGTCGAGTACAGGGTGATCTTCACCTTGTCCTTGATGCCGGCCGCGCGCAGGGTGGCCTTGGCCTTCTCGGGCTGGGGGGAGCCGCCGTAGCGGTCGAAGAAGGCGGTGGTGTGGGAGGCGATGCCGGCCGGGACGATGGAGTAGAGCGGGGTGGCGGTGCCGTCGTAGACCTCGCGGACGAGGGCTTCGCGGTCGACGAGGTAGGCGATGGCCTTGCGGACGGGGAGCTTTCCGGCGACGGGGTCGGCCGTGTTGAAGACGAGGTGTTCGACTTCGGCGCCGGCGCCCTGGACGACCTCGACCTTCTGGTCGCCGCTCTGGGTGGCGAGGCCGGCGATGTCCTTGGCGGCGAGGCCGCGGAAGGCGAAGTCGACGTCTCCGCTTTCGAGGACCTTCTTGAGGGCGGCCTGGTCCTCGTTGAAGAACTTCATCGTGACGCCGCTGTTCTTCGGCTTGGCCTTGCCGCTGTAGCTGTCGTTGACGGAGAAGGAGGCGCTCTTGTCGTTGATGGAGTCCAGTGTGTAGACGCCGGAGCCGAAGGCCTTGCCGTCGGTGCGGAGTTTGTCGGCGGGGTACTGGGTGTGGTCGACGATGGAGCCGGCGCCTGATGCGATCTTGCTGGGGAAGGTCGCGTCGGGGGCCTTGAGGTGGAAGACGACGGTCTTGTCGTCGGGGGTGTCGATGCCGGCGATCGAGGCGAGCATGACGGCGGGGCCGTTCTCGTCGTTGATCTTGAGGGTGCGCTCGAAGGAGTACTTGACGTCCTTGGCGGTGAGGCTGTTGCCGTTGCTGAACTTCAGGCCGCCGCGCAGGGTGCAGGTGTAGGTCTTGCTCTCGCCGCCTTCGAAGCCGCAGGACTGTGCGGCGTCGGGTTCGGGGTTGGTGCCGCCCTTGGGGAAGCTCAGCAGGGACTGGAAGACGTTGTTGAAGAGCAGCCAGGAGCCGGGGTCGTAGCCCGAGGCGGGGTCGGTGGCCTTCACCTTGTCGGATATGCCCATGACGACGCCCTTGCCGCTGCCGGCGTTGGTTCCGTCGGTCGAACCGCAGCCGCTGAGCAGTGCGGCGGCGGTGGCCGCGCCGAGCGGGGCCACCAACCACTGGTTACGTCTCATCACGCGTTCGTCCTTCTCAGTCTCGCTGGCTGTTCTTCTTGCCGGTTCCGGCCCGCGGGGGTGCCGCGGGCCGGCGGTGGGGGGGGTGGGGGGTGGGGTCAGCCGCTGACGCCGCGGCCGAGTTCCCACAGCTGGAGGTCGGAGATGGCGTTGACGGACCACTCCACTCCGGTGATCCCGTCGCGTGCGGCGACGTACTGCTTGCCCTGCCACAGGGGCAGGACGGGGACGTCCTCGGCGACGATGTCCTGCATCTCCGCGATCGCCGGGCCGGCGAGGCCGCGGTCGACGGCGCGGCGCGATTCGGGGATGAGCTTGGTGCGCACCGTGGGGTTGGCGTAGGGGGTGCCGAGGAAGTTGTCCTGCTCCAGGAAGGGTGCGAGGAAGTTGTCGGCGTCGGCGTAGTCGGGGAACCAGCCGAGGCCGTAGGCCGCGTAGTCGCCCTTCTTCTGGGCGGGCCTGAAGGCGGCCCAGTCGGCTCCCTGGACGGTGATGTCGAAGAGCTGGGTGGAGTTCAGCTGGGTCTTGAGGGCTTCGAACTCGGCTGCGGTGCCGTCGCCGTAGTGGTCGTTGGTGTAGTTGAGGGTGAGCTTGACCGGGGTTTTGATGCCGGCGGCCTTCAGGAGGTCGGCGGCCTTGGCGGTGTTGGCTTCGCCGTACTTGTTGAAGAAGGAGTTGACGTGGCCGGTCACGGTGGTGGGGACCAGTGAGTACAGGGGCTGCGCGGACTTGCCGTAGACCTTGGTGATGAGGGCGTTGCGGTCGACGGCGGCGGCGAGGGCCTGGCGTACGGCCTTGTCCTTGACTCCGGGGGCGTCGGTGTTGAAGCCGAGGTAGCGGATCTCCAGGCCGGGCATGGGGACGAGCTTGATGCCCTTGGGGGGCTTGTTGGAGAGTTCGGTGATCTGGGCGGGCGACAGGGTGCGGGAGACCATGTGGATGGTGCCGCGTTCCAGGGCCTTGCCCATGGCGTCGGAGTCGTCGAAGGCGCGGAGTTCGGCCTTGTCGTTCTGGAGCTTCAGGTCGCCCTTGTAGTGCGGGTTCTTGCTGAAGACGGCGCGGACGAGGCGGTTGCCCTTGACTTCGGCCTTCATCGTGTAGGGGCCGGAGCCGTCGACGGTGAAGCCTTCGCGGAGCTTCTTGGCGTCGTACTTCTTGGCGCTGACGATGCCGGCGGCGGGGGTGGAGAGTTTGTACGGGAAGGTGGCGTCGGCGGTCTTCAGGTGGAAGACGACGGTGTCGGCGCCCTTGGTTTCGACGGTGTCGATGGTGGAGAGCAGCGAGGAGGGGCCGTTCTCGTCCTTGATGGCGCGGACCCGCTCGATGGAGAACTTGACGTCCTGGGCGGTGAGGGGGCTGCCGTCGGCGAAGGTGAGGCCGGGGCGCAGGACGCAGCGGTAGCTCTCGTTGCCGGTGTCGGTGAAGCGGCAGTCGTGTGCTGCTTCGGGGACGGGCTGGCCGCCGCCGCGCGGGGTGTGCATCAGCGTCTGGAGGGTCTGGCGGAGGATGTTCCAGGTGCCGGCGTCGTAGGCGTAGGCGGGGTCGAGCGGGGCGGGGGCGTAGTCGGCCGCCTCGAACCGGTCGGTGGTGCCGACGACGATCGTTCCGGATCCTGCTCCTGCGCCGCTGGTGCTGCCGCAGGCGGTCAGCGCGGGGGTGAGCAGTCCGGCGGCTGCCGTCAGCGCCATGGTCTTGCGGTTCATGCTGGAAGTACTCCCTCGACCCGGCACTTGTTCAAAGCTGGCGTGGAGGGCATAGCGACGGTCGCCCGTTCTGGGCGGAACGATCGGGCCGGTGGTGTGACGATCGGTCCACGCGGTTCCGGAACAGGGGTGTGTGTCCGGAGCGGCTGAGGTGCGGCGCAGTGCCCGGATCGACATTAGTGGCCTGCGGAGGGGTGGCTTGAACCGCGTGGATCGGGGGTGCTGTCGCTGTGTTGCGGGAGTTGACCGGGGGTGCGCGCGGGGCTGTGCGCAGATTCGGTCAGGTGCTGATCAATGGGGACACAAGGGGTGGTGCGGGAGGGCGCGCAGTGGTGCGAAGGGGTCTTTGTGGGTGACAAAGGTCACCCGGGACAACTCCCCCGGCAGGGATGGAATTTCGGCCTCCGGGGAAGTGCGCGGGAGATCCGCCCGCGGGACCTTGGTCCTGGGGCGGTTCGTCCGGTACGGAGCGTGCGCGGTCAGTTCAGCGGAGTGATGAGGGAGCGCAGGAAGGGCAGGTCGACGTCTTCGAGGGAGCGGACGACGGTGCGGCCGGGGGCGGGTGGGATCAGGCCGACGGAGGGGATGGCGACGACCCTGCATCCGGCGGCTTCGGCGGCGGCGACGCCGGTGGCGGTGTCCTCGATGACGGCGCAGCGGGAGGGGTGGGCGCCGAGGGTGCTGGCGGCGAGGAGGTAGGGGTCGGGGTGCGGCTTGGTGCGTGCGACTTCGTCGCCGGCGATGGTCGTGGTGAAGCGGTCGCGGCCGAGGGTGAGCAGGACGTGGTCGATGACGCGCCGGTGGGAGGCGGAGACCAAGGCGGTGGGGACGTTGTGCCGGGCGAGTTCGCTCAGGAGGCGTTCGGCGCCGGGCATGAGGGGGACGCGGTCGGCGATGCGGGCTTCGAAGCGCTCGTTGAGCAGGACGCTGAGTTCGGCGAGGCCGATGTCGGCGCCGGTGGCTTCGATGAGGAAGCCGCCGCTGCGGGTCATGGGGCCGCCGACGACGATGTCCCGCCAGGATTCGTCGAGGCGGTGGCCGAGTTCGCCGAAGACGCCGACTTCGATCTCCCACCAGAATCCCTCGGTGTCGACGAGGGTGCCGTCCATGTCGAGCAGAACCGCCTGCAGGGCGTGTCCGTCGGCCGTACGGGCGACGGGGGCGGGGACTGTGCTCGTCATGCGCGCACCTTTCCGGGGGTCCGTTGGGGACGAGAAGGCCGGTCACCTCTCCTCCGGGGGCGTGCCCGGGGGAACAGGTGACCGGCCTGTATGGGACCGACTAGTGTACGCCGGTCCGTCTCGGTGTGCGCTGGTTTACGTCGCCGCGTGCGGTGGGGCGTGCCTCGGTGGGGTGCGGGTGCCTCAGCGTGCGTTGAAGTACTTGGCTTCGGGGTGGTGGATGACGATGGCGTCGGTGGACTGCTCGGGGTGGAGCTGGAACTCCTCGGAGAGGTGGACGCCGATGCGTTCGGGCTGGAGGAGGTCGGCGATCTTGGCGCGGTCCTCCAGGTCGGGGCAGGCGCCGTAGCCGAGGGAGAAGCGGGCGCCGCGGTACTTCAGGTCGAACATGTCTTCGACCTTGGCGGGGTCCTCGCCGCCGAAGCCGAGCTCGGCGCGGACGCGGGCGTGCCAGTACTCGGCCATGGCCTCGGCGAGCTGGACGGAGAGGCCGTGGAGCTCGAGGTAGTCGCGGTAGGAGTCGGACTCGAACAGCTTGGCGGTGGCCTCGCCGATTCGGGAGCCGACGGTGACGACCTGGAGGCCGACGACGTCGGTCTCGCCGGATTCCTCGGGGCGGAAGAAGTCGGCGAGGCACAGGCGGCGGCCGCGGCGCTGGCGCGGGAAGGTGAAGCGGGTCCGCTCGTTGCCGGCTTCGTCGAGGATGATCAGGTCCTCGCCCTTGGAGACGCAGGGGAAGTAGCCGTAGACGACGGCGGCTTCGAGGAGGTTCTCGGTGTGCAGCTTGTCGAGGAGGCCGCGCAGGCGGGGGCGTCCTTCGCTCTCGACGAGCTCCTCGTAGGTGGCTCCGCCGGCGCGGGCCTGCTTGAGGCCCCACTGGCCCTTGAAGAGGGCGCCTTCGTCGAGCCAGGAGGCGTAGTCCTTGAGCGGGATGCCCTTGACGACGCGGGTGCCCCAGAACGGCGGGGTGGGGACGGGGTTGTCGGTGGAGGTGTCGGAGCGGCCGCCGGGCTCTTCGGTCTCCTCGACGAGCGCGGGGGTGGCGCGCTTGGCGACGCGGCGCTGCTTGAGTTCGGGGAGGCTGGCGCCGGGGACTCCGCGCTTGACGGCGATGAGGGCGTCCATCAGGCGCAGGCCCTCGAAGGCGTCGCGGGCGTAGCGGACCTCGCCCTCGTAGATCTCGTGGAGGTCCTGTTCGACGTAGGCGCGGGTGAGGGCGGCGCCGCCGAGGATGACCGGGTAGTCGGCCGCCAGCTTGCGCTGGTTGAGCTCCTCCAGGTTCTCCTTCATGATCAC
The DNA here is from genome assembly GCF_044454225.1 of Streptomyces sp. NPDC051563. Lineage (NCBI taxonomy): Bacteria > Bacillati > Actinomycetota > Actinomycetes > Kitasatosporales > Streptomycetaceae > Streptomyces > Streptomyces sp. NPDC051563. The sequence continues at coordinate 137,017 of NZ_JBITDL010000016.1, read as the reverse complement.
CGTGGACTTGACCAGCAGGCCGGACATGCCGATGACGTCGGCCTTGTGTTCCTGGGCGGCTTCGAGGATCGCGGAGACCGGCTGCTTGATGCCGATGTTGACGACGTTGTAGCCATTGTTGGTCAGGATGATGTCGACGAGGTTCTTGCCGATGTCGTGGACGTCGCCGCGGACGGTGGCCAGGACGATGGTGCCCTTGCCCTCGTCGTCGCTCTTCTCCATGTGCGGTTCCAGGTGGGCCACCGCGCTCTTCATGACCTCGGCGGACTGGAGGACGAACGGGAGCTGCATCTGGCCGGAGCCGAACAGTTCGCCGACGACCTTCATGCCCTCCAGGAGGGTGTCGTTGACGATGTCGAGGGCGGGGCGGGTCTGGAGGGCCTCGTCGAGGTCGGCGTCCAGGCCGTTCTTCTCGCCGTCGATGATGCGGCGCTGCAGGCGTTCGTCCAGCGGCAGGGCGAGGAGTTCCTCGGCGCGGCCTGCCTTCATCGACTTGGTGTTGACGCCTTCGAAGAGGGCCATCAGCTTCTGCAGCGGGTCGTAGCCCTCCGCGCGCCGGTCGTAGATCAGGTCGAGGGCGGTGGTGACCTGCTCCTCGTCGAACCGGGCGATCGGCAGGATCTTGGAGGCGTGGACGATCGCGGAGTCCAGGCCGGCCTTGACGCACTCGTCGAGGAAGACGGAGTTCAGCAGGACGCGGGCGGCCGGGTTGAGGCCGAAGGAGATGTTGGACAGGCCGAGGGTGGTCTGGACGTCGGGGTGGCGGCGCTTGAGCTCGCGGATCGACTCGATCGTGGCGATGCCGTCCTTGCGGGACTCCTCCTGGCCGGTGCAGATGGTGAAGGTCAGGGTGTCGATGAGGATGTCCGACTCGAGGATGCCCCAGTTGTCGGTGAGGTCCTCGATGAGGCGCTCCGCGATGGCGACCTTGTGCTCGACGGTGCGGGCCTGGCCCTCCTCGTCGATGGTCAGGGCGATCAGCGCGGCGCCGTGCTCCTGGGCCAGCTGGGTGACCTTGGCGAAGCGGGACTCGGGGCCGTCGCCGTCCTCGTAGTTGACGGAGTTGATGACGGCGCGGCCGCCGAGCTTCTCCAGGCCGGCCCGCAGGACGGGGACCTCGGTGGAGTCCAGGACGATGGGCAGGGTGGAGGCGGTCGCGAAGCGTCCGGCGAGCTCCTGCATGTCGGCGACGCCGTCGCGGCCGACGTAGTCCACGCACAGGTCGAGCATGTGCGCGCCCTCGCGGATCTGGTCGCGGACCATCTCCACGCAGTCGTCCCAGCGGGCTTCGAGCATGGCCTCGCGGAACTTCTTGGAGCCGTTGGCGTTCGTGCGCTCGCCGATCGCCATGTACGAGATGTCCTGGCGGAAGGGGACCGTCTGGTAGAGCGAGGAGGCGCCGGGCTCGGGGCGCGGGTCGCGGACGGCCGGGTTCAGGCCGCGGACGCGCTCGACGACCTGGCGCAGGTGCTCGGGGGTGGTGCCGCAGCAGCCGCCGACCAGGGAGAGGCCGTACTCGCGGACGAAGGTTTCCTGGGCGTCGGCGAGCTCGCTCGCGGACAGCGGGTAGTGGGCGCCGTTCTTGCCGAGGACCGGCAGGCCCGCGTTGGGCATGCAGGAGAGCGGGATGCGGGAGTTGCGCGCGAGGTAGCGCAGGTGCTCGCTCATCTCGGCGGGGCCGGTGGCGCAGTTCAGGCCGATCATGTCGATGCCCAGGGGCTCCAGCGCGGTGAGCGCGGCGCCGATCTCCGAGCCGAGGAGCATCGTGCCGGTGGTCTCCACGGTCACGGAGCAGATCAGCGGGACGGAGACGCCCAGGGCCTCCATGGCGCGGCGGGCGCCGACGATGGAGGACTTGGTCTGCAGCAGGTCCTGGGTGGTTTCCACGAGGAGCGCGTCGGCGCCGCCGGTGATCAGGCCTTCGGCGTTGATCTGGTAGGCGTCGCGGATGGTTCCGTAGTCGATGTGGCCCAGGGTGGGCAGCTTGGTGCCGGGGCCCATCGAGCCGAGGACCCAGCGCTGCTGTCCGGTGGAGGCGGTGAACTCGTCGGCGACCTCGCGGGCGATCCGGGCTCCGGCGAGCGACAGCTCGTGGTTGCGGTGGGCGATGTCGTACTCGGCGAGGGCCGCGTAGTTCGTGCCGAAGGTGTTGGTCTCGACGCAGTCGACGCCGGCCTCGAAGTACTCGCGGTGCACGTTGGCCACGATGTCGGGGCGGGTGACGCTGAGGACCTCGTTGCAGCCTTCGAGCTGTTCGAAGTCTTCCAGGGTGGGGTCCTGGGCCTGGAGCATGGTTCCCATGGCTCCGTCGGCGACGACCACGCGGGTCGCCAGTGCCTGGCGGAGGGCATCGGCCCGGGTCTGGGTGTCTGCGGGCGGGTTCGGCAACGAGGCCATGGTTGAGCTCCCTGGGATGCGACGGCTGTCGGCTTTGCACCCCCTCGGTGTCAAGGGTGCACGCGGCCAGGGTAACGGTGCACAACCGGCCCCGGTGAGGGCGTCCCACGTGGCGGACTGCATTCTGTGCCCGGGGGATGGCGGCTTTCGGCCGGGGTGTCCTGGACGATGCGCTGGACGGCGTACTGGACGGCGCGCCGGGCGACTCGGCCCCGGTCACTCGGCCTCGTCATGCAAGAAGTCGGCATCGACCGATAGTGTTCAGCATTGTCGAACTACGTCAGCAGGAGGCTGCGCGATGGCACGGAACATCCAGTCGCTCGAACGAGCCGCTGCGATGCTGCGGCTCCTGGCGGGCGGCGAGCGCCGGCTGGGCCTCTCGGACGTGGCCTCTTCCCTGGGCCTGGCCAAGGGCACGGCCCACGGGATCCTGCGCACGCTGCAGGCCGAGGGCTTCGTGGAGCAGGACCCGGCCTCTGGCCGCTACCAGCTGGGCGCGGAGCTGCTGCGCCTGGGCAACAGCTACCTGGACGTCCACGAGCTGCGGGCGCGCGCCCTGGTGTGGACGGACGACCTGGCCCGCGCGAGCGGGGAGAGCGTGTACGTGGGGGTGCTGCACAAGAGCGGGGTGCTGATCATGCACCACGTGTTCCGGCCCGACGACAGCCGTCAGGTGCTGGAGGTGGGCGCCATGCAGCCGCTGCACTCCACGGCCCTGGGCAAGGTGCTGTCCGCGTACGACCCGGTGGCGCACACCCAGGTCCTGGAGGTGGACCGGGAGTCCTTCACCCCCCGGACGATCACCGACGGCACCGGCTTCGAGGAGGCCCTGGGCCTGATCCGGGCCCGCGGCTGGGCCAGCGACATCGAGGAGACCTGGGACGGGATCGCCTCGGTGGCGGCCCCGATCCACGACCGCCGCAGGATGCCGGTGGGCGCGGTGGCCGTCGCGGGCGCCGTCGAGCGGGTGTGCGGGGAATCCGGGGAGCCCCGGGCCTCGCTGGTGGCCTCCGTACGGGACTGCGCCCGGTCGGTTTCGCGCGATCTCGGGGCGGGCCGGTTCTGACCTTGGCATGACCTCATCGCCCCACCCGGACCACCCAAAGGCCGCGCAAAAGTGGCATTTGGGTGGTTTTTGGCGTTTGATGATCACCTGTTGGCGCGTTTTGTTCGATCACACCGGCCGGTAACAATCCGGCTCATTGGCCTGGTCAACCCTTGACGCCCGCTTCACCCGGGCGGAAAACTGCCGTTCATCGGTCGGCATTGCCGAACACCTACCGGCAATACGCGTTAGGGTGTGGCAAGGCCAAGGACCGGTGCAGCACTCACCGAGTGCGTCGGCCGCCGGAGGGACCCGGTGGCCGACCACCCCTGAACGACAAAGGAGTCGCGGGTGTCCAGCTCCGACATCTTCATCGGCGAGACCATCGGTACCGCCCTGCTCACCCTGCTCGGTGGCGGCGTGTGCGCCGCGCTGACCCTCAAGAGCTCCAAGGCCCGGGGCGCCGGCTGGCTCGCGATCACCTTCGGCTGGGGTTTCGCCGTCCTGATCGCCGCCTACGTCTCCGCGCCGCTCTCCGGTGCGCACCTGAACCCGGCCGTCACCGTCGGCATCGCGATCAAGGACGGCGCCTGGGGCGACGTGCCGGTCTACTTCGCCGGCCAGCTGCTCGGCGCCATGATCGGCGCGGTCCTGATGTGGCTCGCCTACTACGGCCAGTTCCGGGCGCACCTGTCCGACCCGGAGCACATCCGTGACGCCAAGCTCGGTCCCGAGGACCCGCACCCGCACGACGTGGCCGGCCCGGTGCTCGGGATCTTCGCCACGGGCCCCGAGATCCGCAACGTCGTCCAGAACCTGACGACCGAGATCATCGGCACCGCCGTCCTGGTCCTGGCCATCCTGACCCAGGGCCTGCAGGACGACGGCAAGGGCCTCGGCGTGATCGGCGTCCTGATCACCTCGTTCGTGGTCGTCGGCATCGGCCTCTCGCTCGGCGGCCCGACCGGCTACGCCATCAACCCGGTGCGCGACCTCGGCCCCCGCATCGTCCACTCCCTGCTGCCGCTGCCCAACAAGGGCGGCTCGGACTGGAGCTACTCCTGGATCCCGGTCCTCGGCCCCCTCGCGGGCGCCGCGCTCGCCGGCGGCCTGTACAACATCGCGTTCGCCTGATCAGCAATCGGCACCACGGCACCATCCGCACCGCCATTCTGATTCCGCCTACTTCGACACCTGCCAGGAGCAGCCACCATGACCAGCAGCACCGGCCCCTTCATCGCCGCGATCGACCAGGGCACCACCTCTTCCCGCTGCATCGTCTTCGACCGTGACGGACGCATCGTCTCGGTCGACCAGAAGGAGCACGCGCAGATCCTCCCGCAGCCGGGCTGGGTCGAGCACGACGCCGCCGAGATCTGGACCAACGTCCAGGAGGTCGTCGCCGGGGCCCTGTCCAAGGGCGACATCGACCCGGCCGAGGTCAAGGCCGTGGGCATCACCAACCAGCGCGAGACCACCCTCCTGTGGGACCGCCACACCGGCGAGCCGGTCCACAACGCGCTGGTCTGGCAGGACACGCGCACCGACGCCCTGTGCAAGGAGCTCGGCCGCAACGTCGGCCAGGACCGCTTCCGCCGCGAGACCGGCCTGCCGCTCGCGAGCTACTTCGCCGGCCCCAAGATCCGCTGGCTGCTCGACAACGTCGAGGGCCTGCGCGAGCGCGCCGAGGCCGGGGACATCCTCTTCGGCACCATGGACTCCTGGGTCATCTGGAACCTGACCGGCGGCGCCGAGGGCGGCGTGCACGTCACCGACGTCACCAACGCCTCGCGCACCATGCTCTTCAACCTGCACACCATGGCCTGGGACGAGCGCATCGCCGAGTCCATGGAGGTGCCCCTCAACGTCCTCCCGGAGATCAAGTCCTCCGCCGAGGTCTACGGCCACGTCAAGGAGGGCGTCCTCGCGGGCGTCCCGGTCGCCTCGGCGCTCGGTGACCAGCAGGCCGCGCTGTTCGGCCAGACCTGTTTCGCCGAGGGCGAGGCGAAGTCCACGTACGGCACCGGAACGTTCATGCTGATGAACACCGGCGACAAGATCATCAACTCCTACAGCGGCCTGCTGACCACGGTCGGCTACCAGATCGGCGACCAGAAGCCGGTCTACGCGCTGGAGGGCTCCATCGCCGTCACCGGCTCGCTCGTCCAGTGGATGCGCGACCAGATGGGCATGATCAAGACCGCGGCCGAGATCGAGACCCTGGCCTCCTCGGTCGAGGACAACGGCGGCGCCTACTTCGTGCCGGCCTTCTCCGGCCTCTTCGCCCCGTACTGGCGCTCCGACGCCCGCGGTGTGATCGCCGGCCTCACCCGGTACGTCACCAAGGCGCACATCGCCCGTGCCGTCCTGGAGGCCACCGCCTGGCAGACCCGCGAGATCACCGACGCCATGACCAAGGACTCGGGCGTCGAGCTCGCCGCCCTGAAGGTCGACGGCGGCATGACCTCCAACAACCTGCTGATGCAGACCCTCTCCGACTTCGTGGACGCCCCCGTGGTGCGCCCGATGGTCGCCGAGACCACCTGCCTCGGCGCCGCCTACGCCGCCGGCCTGGCCGTCGGCTTCTGGCCCGACACCGACGCCCTGCGCGCCAACTGGCGCCGCGCGGCGGAGTGGACCCCGCGGATGCCCGCCGAGCAGCGGGAGCGCGAGTACAAGAGCTGGCTCAAGGCCGTGGAGCGGTCCATGGGCTGGGTCGACGACGAAGACGCCAGCTGACCGCACAGCGGCACCATTCGACGAGCAAGTAGGAGTCAACGGATATGAGCACCCTGCAGAGCGTCCCCACCCTGGGTACGCACCCGACCGCCGGTTCGAACGCGAGCCGCGCCGAGACCCGTGAGCAGCTGGCGAAGGCCACGTACGACCTGCTGGTCATCGGCGGTGGGATCCTGGGCACCTCGGTGGCCTGGCACGCCGCGCAGTCGGGTCTGCGGGTCGCCATGGTGGACGCCGGCGACTTCGCCGGCGCCACCTCCTCGGCCTCCTCCAAGCTCGTCCACGGCGGCCTGCGCTACCTGCAGACCGGTTCGGTCAAGCTGGTCGCCGAGAACCACCACGAGCGCCGGGTACTGGCCAAGGACGTGGCCCCGCACCTGGTCAACCCGCTCACCTTCTACCTCCCGGTGTACAAGGGCGGTCCGGTGGGCGCGGCGAAGCTGGGCGCGGGCGTGTTCGCGTACTCGGCGCTGTCGGCCTTCGGCGACGGCATGGGCAAGATCATTTCTCCGGCCCGTGCCGCCGCCGACAACCCGGGGCTGAAGACGGACGACCTCAAGGCCGTCGCGGTCTACTACGACCACCAGATGAACGACTCCCGCGTGGCCGTCATGACGGTCCGCGCGGCCGTCGAGTCGGGCGCGGTCGTCCTGAACCACGCCGAGGTCACCGGTCTGCGCATGACGCGCGGCCGGGTCTCGGGCGCCGAGCTCAAGGACCGCCTGGACGGCACCGAGTTCGGTGTGGACGCCCGCGTCGTGCTGAACGCCACCGGCCCGTGGGTGGACCACCTGCGGCGCATGGAGGACAAGCACTCGATGCCGTCCATCCGCCTCTCCAAGGGCGCGCACATCGTGATGAAGCGCAAGTCCCCGTGGAAGGCCGCGATGGCCACCCCGATCGACAAGTACCGCATCACCTTCGCCCTGCCGTGGGAGGACCAGCTGCTGCTGGGCACCACCGACGAGGTGTACGAGGGCGACCCGGCGGACGTGCGCGCCACCGAGGGCGACATCCAGCAGATCCTGGACGAGGCGGCCTTCTCGGTGAAGGACGCGGACCTGGACCGCTCCCTGATGACGTACGCCTTCGCGGGCCTGCGCGTGCTGCCCGGCGGCCCGGGCGGGGTGGAGAAGGCCAAGCGCGAGACGGTGGTCTCCGAGGGCGCGGGCGGCATGCTGTCGGTGGCCGGCGGCAAGTGGACCACGTACCGGCACATCGGCCGCGTGGTCATGGACAAGCTGGCCAAGCTTCCGGGCAGCCCGCTGACCGAGGACATGGAGCCGGTGAAGTCCCTCGTACGACGGATCGCGCTGCCCGGTGTCGCGAACCCGAACGCGGTGGCGCACCGGCTGCTCGTGGACCGCGAGCCGGGCTCCCGGATGGACCCGCTGACCGCGCGCCACCTGGCCTCCCACTACGGTTCGCTGGCCTTCGACATCGCGCGCCTCGCCAACGAGGACCCGGCGCTGGCCGAGCGGATCCACCCGGACGGGCCGGAGATCTGGGCGCAGGTCGCCTACGCCCGGGACAACGAGTGGGCCGAGACGGCCGACGACGTGCTGCGCCGCCGCACGACGGTGACCGTCCGCGGTCTGGACAGCGCGGAAGTGCGCGGCCGGGTCGAGGAGATGCTGGCCCGCAAGGCATAGCCGGTGGCGTGAGTGGGCAGAGGGGCGGTTCCAGGGGGAACCGCCCCTCTGCCGTGGGCTGTGGCCGGTGCCTCATCAAGGCTTAGGCTGACCCACGTACACAAGGGAACTTCGGAAGGAGACCTGGGTGATCGAGCTTGAGGGCGTGCCCGAGCTGATCGACCCGGTCATGGTGGCCGCGTTCGAGGGCTGGAACGACGCGGGTGACGCGGCTTCCGGTGCGGTCGCACACCTGGACCGGGAGTGGAAGGGCGAGGTCTTCGCGGCTCTGGATGCCGAGGACTACTACGACTTCCAGGTCAACCGGCCGACGGTGTGGCTGGACAACGGGGTACGGAAGATCACATGGCCGACGACCCGGCTGTCGGTGGTCCGGATCGGCGGGACGAAACCGCGCGACCTGGTCCTGGTGCGGGGCATCGAACCGTCCATGCGGTGGCGTTCGTTCTGCAACGAGATCCTGGGCTTCGCCCATGAGCTGGGCGTGGAGATGGTCGTCATCCTGGGGGCGCTGCTGGGCGACACCCCGCACACCCGTCCGGTGCCGGTCAGCGGGGTGACCTCGGACGCGGATCTGGCGCGGACGATGGACCTGGAGGAGACCAAGTACGAGGGCCCGACCGGGATCGTGGGCATCCTCCAGGAGGCCTGCACCCATGCCGGGGTGCCGGCGGTGTCCCTGTGGGCGGCGGTGCCGCACTACGTGTCACAGCCGCCGAACCCGAAGGCGACCCTCGCCCTGCTGAACCGGCTGGAGGATCTGATCGACATCCGGATCCCGCTGGGCGAACTCCCCGAGGACGCGCGGGCGTGGCAGCTGGGCGTGGACCAACTCGCCGCGGAGGACTCCGAGGTCGCGGAGTACGTCCAGACGCTGGAGGAGGCGCGGGACACCGCGGATCTGCCGGAGGCGTCCGGGGACGCGATCGCCCGGGAGTTCGAGCGGTACCTGCGGCGGCGGGATCCGTCCGCGGGCGCGGAGCCGGGGGACGGGTCGTACCTGAGGGACACCTCCGGCGGGCTGCCGCGTACCCCGAAGCGGAAGCCGGAGCCGTCCTCCGGTTCCGGGGAGGATCCGCCGGCTCCCCCGGCGGCCTCGCCGGACGAGGAGGAGACGCCTCCGGAGCCGTAGCCCGTGCGAGGGGGGCGGGGCAGGGGATTTTCTCCCCGCCCCGCCCTTTCTCCGTTTCCCGGGGCTCCGCCCCCGGACCCCCGCTCCTCAAACGCCGGAGGGGCTGGAATTGCCTGACGGCAATCCAGCCCCTCCGGCAGACGTCTACAGGGCTACGCCCAGCAGGGCGTCGACCGTGCGGGACACGAGGCCCGGGGCCGACTCGTCGTCGCCGCCCGTGGCGAGCTGGCGCTCGGCCCAGCGGTCCACCGCCGCCAGAGCGGCAGGGGCGTTCAGGTCCTTCGAGAGGGCCTCGCGGACCTCCTCGACCAGGTCGTCGGCCGGGATGCCGTCGGGGCGGGAGACGGCCGCGCGCCAGCGCTCCAGGCGGGCCACCGCCTCGGCGAGGACCTCGTCGGTCCATTCCCAGTCGGCGCGGTAGTGGTGCGAGAGCAGGGCCAGGCGGATCGCCGCCGGGTCCACTCCGGCGCGGCGCAGCGCCGATACGAAGACCAGGTTGCCCTTGGACTTCGACATCTTCTCGCCGTGCAGCGCGACCATCCCGGCGTGTACGTACGCCTTGGCCATCGGGAACTCGCCCGTCAGGACCTGGGCGTGCGAGGCGCCCATCTCGTGGTGCGGGAAGGCCAGGTCGGAGCCACCGCCCTGGATGTCGAAGGTCATGCCCAGGTGGTCCAGGGCGATGGCCACGCACTCGATGTGCCAGCCGGGCCGGCCGCGGCCCAGCGAGCCGCCGTCCCAGCTCGGCTCGCCCGGGCGGGCGGCCATCCACAGCATCGGGTCGAGCGGGTTCTTCTTGCCCGCGCGGTCCGGGTCGCCGCCCCGCTCGGCCGACAGCAGCCGCATCGCCTCGGCGTCCAGGTTCGAGACCTTGCCGAAGTTCGGGTCGGACTCCACCGAGAAGTAGACGTCGCCGTCCAGCTCGTAGGCGGCGCCCGCGTCCCGCAGCCGCTCGACCAGCGGCACGATGCCGGGTATGGCCTCGACGGCGCCGATGTAGTGCTGCGGCGGGAGCATCCGCAGGGCGGTCATGTCCTCACGGAAGAGGGCGGTCTCGCGTTCGGCGAGCTCCGTCCAGTCCTGGTTGTCGCGCAGGGCCCGCTCCAGCAGTGGATCGTCGACGTCCGTGACGTTCTGGACGTAGATGACCTGCCTCTTGGTGTCGAGCCACACGCGCTGCACGAGGTCGAACGCGTTGTACGTCGCCGCGTGACCGATGTGCGTCGCGTCGTACGGGGTGATCCCGCAGACGTAGATACGGGCGACGGGACCGGGGGCGAGGGTGATCGCCCCTTGGGTCGCGGTGTCGTGGATCTGGAGGTCGCGGCCCTTGCCAGGCAGGGCGGGGACCTCAGAAGCGGGCCAGGCATGCATGTCTCGAGCCTAACCGGACAGGTGTTCCGCAAACGAACCGGACCTGCGCTGTTGTCCTGATCGGCGCTCTTGCGCCATGGCCGGTTCTGTGCGTACGGCGTGCCGCGGGTCGCGGCCGGTCAGACGGGCGGCCACGGGATCGCGGGCCACTGTCCCGAGGGCTGCGGATGCATTCCGGTGCGCAGTAGGAGGGCCACGCGGGCCCGTACGGCGGCCAGCTCGGCGGTGGTGAGGAGTTCGGCCAGTCGGGTGGCGAGGGGCGCTCCTGCGGCCAGGGCGGCCTCCAGGGAGGTCAGCACGGCTGCCGCTTCGCCGGTCAGCGGCTCGCCCGCCCAGCCCCAGAGCAGGGTGCGCAGTTTGTCCTCGGTGTGGAAGGTCACTCCGTGGTCGATGCCGTAGAGCCGTCCGTCGGGGGCGGGCAGCAGGTGGCCGCCCTTGCGGTCGCCGTTGTTGATCACGGCGTCGAGGACGGACATCCGGCGCAGCCGTTCGTCGTCGGCGTGCACGAGGAGCGCGGTGCGGCCCTCGCCGACCTCGGCGAAGGCGACGGGCCTCCAGCCCTCCCCGGCCTCCTCGCCGTCCACGAGCGCGAGCAGCTCGGCCTCAGGGGACTCCCCCGTTTCGATCCACTGCTGGACCATGCCCTCGCCGTACGGTCCGTCGCGCAGCACGGTCGGGGGCACCAGCCCCCAGCCGGTGGCCTCGGAGACCAGGTACGCGGCGACCTCGCGCTGGGCGAGGTTGCCGTCGGGGAAGTCCCACAGCGGGCGCTCGCCCTTGACCGGTTTGTACACGCAGTCGGTGCTCGCGCCCCCGTGGGTGACGGTGCACAGCAGGACGGCGTTGGACGCCTCCCGGATCCGGCCGACGACGGTGAGCTCCCCGTGGGCCAGCAACTCTTCCCATTCCGGCGTTCCCCCCGTGGCGTTCATGCCTGGCGCCGGTAGCCGTTCTGGCGCGGGCAGACGTGCCCTTCGGGGTCCAGCGGGAGGCTGCACAGCGGGCAGGGCGGGCGGCCCGCGTTGACCACGTCCAGGGCCCGCTTGGTGAAGGCGCGGGCCTGGGCTCCGGTGAGGCGGACGCGCAGCATCGGCGGTCCGTTCTCCTCGTCCTGGAGGAGGCGCTCCTCCGCCTCGGCGAGGTCCTCCTCGGAGTCGGCGTCGAGCTCCACCAGGGCCTGCGCCTCGACGATCATGCGCTGGTCCTCGCCGTCCCAGGCCAGGGCCATGGTGCCGACGCGGAACTCCTCCTCGACGGGGACGTCCAGGGGGGCGGTGTCGGTCGCCTCGGCGGGGGCCACGGCCGGGACGGGGGCATTGCCCCCGGTGCGCCGTACGACCTCGTCCAGCAGTTCTTCCATCCGCTCCGCGAGCGCCGCCACCTGGGTCTTCTCCAGGGAGACGGAGGTGACGCGGGGGCCGGTGGAGGCCTGCAGGAAGAACGTACGGCGTCCAGGCAGGCCGACCGTGCCGGCCACGAAACGGTCCGGTGGGTCGTAGAGGAACACCTGACGGGGCACGTCCAGTCTCCAAGCGTCGGCAGCAGGGGCAGGGCTGCGCCCATGGGTTGGCCCGTCCACCCTACTGCGCCGTTCGATCACACCGCGCCCGCACCGCCCCCTACGACCGCCTCGCCGGCCGCTTCCGCGCTGCCCGGGGCGTGCGGGGCGTGCGGCGGGGCCTCCGCCGAGGCGTCCGGCGAGGCGTTTTCGCGGGGAGCGAAGGAGGCGAAGTCGCCGGTGTCGCCGAGCCGGAGCAGGAAGGGGCGGGTCGGCGTGTAGCGGATCGCGGTGACCGAGCAGGGGTCGACGTGGATCCGCTGGAAGAGGTCCAGGTGCATGCCGAGGGCGTCCGCGACAAGGGACTTGATGATGTCGCCGTGCGAGCACATCAGGAACACGGCGTCGGCGCCGTGCTCCTCCTCGATCCGCGCGTTCCAGTCGCGGACGGCGTCCACGGCGCGGGCCTGCATGGCGCGCATGGACTCGCCGCCGGGGAAGGCGGCGGCCGAGGGGTGCTGCTGGACGATCCGCATCAGCGGCTCTTCGGACAGCTCGGAGAGTTTGCGGCCCGACCAGTCGCCGTAGTGGCACTCGCCGATCCGCTCGTCGGTGTGCAGCGGGAGACCGGGGCGGGCCGCGAGCAGCGGTGCCAGGGTCTGCGCGCACCGCTCCAGCGGGCTGGAGACGGCGGCGGCGAGGGGCACGGCGGCGAGCCGCCCGGGCAGCGCGGCGGCCTGTGCGGCTCCGTGCTCGTCGAGGCTCACTCCCGGGGTCCACCCGGCGAGCAGCCCTGCGGTGTTGGCGGTGGACCGCCCGTGTCGTACGAGGATCAGCGTGGCCATGGCAGAAGGGTATGCGGTGCCGCCGGCGTGCGGTCGGGGCCCCGGCAGGGAACAATGCGCGGGTGATTGTGGACTGCGCCATGTACCGCGACGGCCGCCGCTCCGAGGCGCCCGACGACTTCTCCGATGCCCTCGACGAGGCGCGGGCCACCGGTGACGCCTTCCTCTGGGTGGGCATGCACGAGCCGACCGAGAAGGAATTCGAGCACGTCAGCCAGGAGTTCGGGCTGCACCCGCTGGCGGTGGAGGACGCGCTGACCGCGCACCAGCGGCCGAAGATGGAGGTCTACGACGATTCGCTGTTCGTGGTGCTGAAGCCGGTGATGTACGACGACGCCTCGGACACGGTGACCACCGGCGAGCTGATGGTGTTCATCGGCGACTCCTTCGTCGTCACGGTCCGGCACGGCGAGGGGGCCGCGCTGGCCGCCGTACGGCACCGGCTGGAGCAGGAGCCCGAGGTACTCAAGCACGGCCCCACGGCGGTGCTGTACGCGGTCTCGGACGCGGTGGTGGACCACTACATCGAGGTGGCCGCCGAGCTCCAGGCGGACCTGGAGGAACTGGAGGCGGAGGTCTTCTCGCCGAACCCCTCCGACAGCAAGAACACCGCCGCCCGGATCTACGGGTTCAAGCGGCAGGTCCTGGAGTTCCGCCGGGCCACGAGTCCGCTGCTGGCGCCGATGGACCGGCTCGCCTTCGGGGACGTGCCCTTCGTGCACGAGCACGCGCAGCCGTTCTTCCGCGACGTCGCCGACCACCTGACGAAGGCGAACGAGTACGTCGAGGGCCTGGACCGGCTGCTCTCGGACGCGCTGGCCGCGCACCTGGCGCAGATGGGCGTGCGGCAGAACGACGACATGCGCAAGATCTCGGCCTGGGCGGCCATGGCGGCGGTACCGACCATGGTGGCGGGGATCTACGGGATGAACTTCGAGCACATGCCGGAGCTCAGCCACCGCTGGGGCTATCCGCTGGTGGTGCTGGTGATGGTGGCCATGTGTCTGGGCCTGCACCGGATGTTCAAGCGCCGCGGCTGGCTGTAGGCGGGGCGCCGGGGTGGCGGGGCGGCCCGCCTATGCGAACTCGGGGGCGGAGGTCGGCAGCCCGCCCAGCGGGTTGCTCCGCTCCGGCGGGTGCAGGCCGACCATCCGGTGCCAGCCGCTGAACCGCTCGTACGCGTACGTCCCGCGGATCCCGGCGGCCAGCACGGCCGCCTTCGGCGCGGGCCAGCCCAGCAGCCGCCCCATGTGGCCCATGACGGCGAGGCTCACGTCCCGGTAGACGGCGATGTCGGCGAGCGCGCACGCGCGCAGCACCCGGTGGATGGTGCGGGCGTGGCCGGCGCGGGCGAGGCGGAGCAGTTCCTCGTGGCAGTAGGCCAGGTGGTTGTCCTCGTCCGCGGCGATCATGCGGATGGCCTTGCCGAGTTCGGGGTCGTCCCCGAAGTACCGGACGAGCATGACCATCTGGTCGGCGGCGCGCTGTTCGGTGACCCGGCTGTGGGCGAGGTAGACGACGATGTCCTCCTCGCTGAGGGACCGCTCGCCGCGCAGCTTCTCGTGGCTCAGGCCGATGCCGCGGCGCTCCAGGAGCATCGTGTAGTCGGTCTCCGGCGGGACGGGCACGGCGGGCAGGCCGCGCTTGCGCAGCAGCGCGTTGAAGATCCGGCCGTGTTTGTCCTCGTCGGCGCCGTGCCGGGTGATCTTGGGCGCGAGGTCGCGCATGGAATCGGGCACGAGCGCCGCGATCCGTGCGTTCTCCCAGCCGCCCTGGGATTCGCCGCCGGCGGCGATGGAGCAGAACAGCTGGAAGGAGGCGTCGTGGTCGACGATCTCCCGGAACAGGCCGCGCGCAGAGAGCATGCGTCGAGTCAAAAGCCGATTCACCGGCCGGGCAACCGGATGCGGCCCGCGGCTCGGCCGAATGAACGACTGCGACCGGCGGCCGCGGGGGCGTAACCCCGCGGCCGCCCCGCGCGTTGTTGGCTGTGTCGGCCGTGGCGGGGAAGACCCCCCGAGCCCCCACCACGGCCGCAGAACCTCTCCTTCTCGACGCCGCCCTCGCACCGCTCCGCGGGCTTCGGGCGGCTGCGCCGGACTCCGTCCGGCGGACCCTCGGGCAGCCGGTCAGGCGAGGCCCGCACGCTCCATGGCCTCGACGCCGGCCCGCAGGGCGGCGGTCCGCTCCTCCAGGGTGAAGCCGGCCGGGGCGAGCGTCAGGGTGGTGACCCCGGCCTCCGCGTAGGCCTTCATGCCGTCGGCGATGCGCTCCACGGGGCCCAGCAGGGTGGTGGAGTCGATCAGGGAGTGCGGGATCGCGGCGGCCGCGCCCTGCTTGTCGCCGGCCAGGTACTTGTCCTGGATCTCCGCGGCTTCCTTCTCGTAGCCCATGCGCTGGGCCAGCTGGTTGTAGAAGTTCTGCTTGCGGCTGCCCATGCCGCCCACGTACAGGGCGGTGTAGGGGCGGAACATGTCGGCGAGCGCGTTCACGTCCTCGCCGAGGGCCAGCGGCACGGTCGGGCAGACGTCGAAGCCGTCCATGGTCAGCCCGGCCTTCTCGCGGCCCGCCCGGATGTGGGTGAGGGCGGTGGCCTCCAGGTGCTCGGCGGCCGGGAAGATCAGCAGCGCGCCGTCGGCGATCTCGCCGGTCTGCTCCAGGTTCTTGGGGCCGATGGCGGCGATGTAGAGCGGGATGTGCTCGCGCTCGGGGTGCACGGTCAGCTTGAGCGGCTTGCCCGGTCCGTCGGGCAGCGGCAGCGTCCAGTGCTCTCCCTCGTACGAGAGCCGCTCGCGGGTCATGGCCTTGCGGACGATCTCCACGTACTCGCGGGTCCGCGCGAGCGGCTTGTCGAACTTCACGCCGTACCAGCCTTCGGACACCTGCGGTCCGGAGACGCCGAGGCCGAGCCGGAAGCGGCCCTTGGTGAGGGAGTCGAGGGTGGCGGCCGTCATGGCCGTCATGGCGGGCTGGCGGGCCGGGATCTGCAGGATCGCGGAGCCCACGTCGATGCGCTCGGTCTGGGCGGCGACCCAGGCGAGCACGGTCGGGGCGTCGGAGCCGTAGGCCTCCGCGGCCCAGCAGACGTCGTAGCCGAGGCGGTCGGCCTCCTGCGCGACGGCCAGGTTGTCGGCGTCCATGCCAGCGCCCCAGTAGCCGAGATTGATGCCGAGCCGCATATGTCGTCCCCTTACCGGTTTACCGATCAGTAACGTAGGTCTGCGGGGACTGTAGCGCGCCCGGCCGTCCCGCGTCAGTGCGGCAGTAGTCTCAGCCCTCATGGAGCAGAGGCATCTCGGCCGCACCGGACTGCGCGTCTCCCGGATCGGTCTCGGCACCCTGACCTGGGGCCGGTCGGCGGACGGACCGGACGAGGCGGAAGCGGCCGCGCAGTTGAAGACGTTCTGGAACGCGGGCGGCACGCTCGTGGACACCGCCGACGTGTACGGCGGCGGTGAGGCCGAGTACCTCCTCGGGCAGTTGATCGGTTCCGTGGTCCCGCGGCGGGACCTGGTGATCGCGACGAAGGCGGGCGGGGTCGCGGATCCGGACCGCCGTTTCGACACCTCGCGCGGCCATCTCCTCGCCGCCCTGGACGACTCCCTGGCCCGCCTGGACACGGACTACGTCGACCTCTGGCAGGTCCACGCCTTCGACCCCTGGACCCCGCTGGAGGAGACCCTCCAGGCGCTGGACATCGCGGTGAGCAGCGGACGGGCCCGGTACGCGGGCGTGTCGAACTTCAGCGGCTGGCAGCTCGCGAAGGCGGCGACCTGGCAGCTCGCGGCGCCCGGGGTACGGACCCGGCTGGCATCGACGCAGATGGAGTACTCCCTCCTCCAGCGCGGCGTGGAGCGGGAGGTGGTCCCGGCGGCCCTGGACCTGGGCCTGTCCCTGCTGCCCTCCTCCCCGCTCGGCCGGGGCGTCCTGACGGGCAAGTACCGGGCGGGCACCCCGGCGGACTCCCGGGGCGCCTCGGAGACCCTGGCCGCGTTCGTGGACCCCTACCTGGACGAGGCGGCGAGCCGGATCGTGGACGCGGTGACGACGGCCGCGCACGGCCTCGCGGTGACCCCGCTCCAGGTGTCCCTGGCCTGGGTCCGCGACCGCCCCGGGGTGGCCGCGCCGATCGTCGGCGCACGGACGTCGGCGCAGCTCGGCGCAGCCCTGTCGGTGGAGGCCCTTAGTCTTCCGGAGGAGATCCGCCAAGCGCTGGACGACGTCTCGGCGCCCGTCCACCGCTACCCCGATCAGGACTGGAGCACCTTGTGAGCGACACCGCCGCCGCCGACGCCGCAGCCGCGCAGGCCCCGGCGCCCGCCGCAGCCACCCCCCCGGAAGCCCCGCAGCCCCCCGACGCCCCCACGCCGCCGGAGCCCGACACTCCGGCAGACCCCACGTCCGCCTCGGGCGAAGCCGGCGCGGACGCCGACGTCTCCGAGGAGGTTCCGACCGACGCGGACGCCTCCGGCGAAGCCGGGAGCGAGGAGGCCGCGGCCGTCGAGGACGCCTCTGGCGGAGCCGGGGGCGAGGAGGTCCCGGCCGCCACGGACGCTTCTGGCGGAGCCGGGGCCGACGCCGACGGCTCCGCCGGAGCCGAGGAGCCCGACGGGGGCGCGGCCGACGGCGTCGCCGAAGGTACGGCCGACGCCGAAGGCGAGGGTGCGGCTGACACCGTCGACAAGGGTCCGGCCGACGCCAGCGCCGACGCCGAGGGCGCGGCCGACGCCGAGGGCGCGGCCGACGCTGAGGGCGCGGCTGACACAGACGCCTCCGGCGGAGCCGTGGCCGAAGGCGAGGGTGCGGCTGAAGCCGTCGCCGAGGGTCCGGCTGACGCCAGCGCCGAAGGCGCGGCCGCCTCCGGCGGAGCCGGGGAGCCGGACGGGGGGCCGGGGGCGGAGCCCCCGGTTTCGGGAAGGGGCGGGGTGGGGGAAAGCCCCGCAGGGCCCAACACCGGCGACACCGCCACGGACGGGGAAGCGGAGGCGGAGGCGGACGCGGCCGGCGCAACCGGCGGCAACGCCCCCGCGGAGGGGACCGCCGAGGCCGCGCCCCAGCTCAGCGAGGCCGCCGCGGAACTGGCCGCCCAGAAGATCGAGCGGGAGCGCATCGCCCGCCGCAAGGCGGAACGCGAGGCCCCCGTAGAGGCGGGCGCCAAGCTCAGCGGCACGGCCGCCGACCTGCTGGCCGCCGTACGGGCCGTGGAGAGCGGCGGCAAACCCCCCGCCGCGTTCGACGCACCCCCGGCGCCCCGCCGACCGGAGCCCGCCCAGACGCAGCCCCAGACACAGACCCAGGCGCCCGCCCCGGCGCGCACGCCCGTACCCGCCCCCGCGCCGCAGGCGGACGCCCCCTCCCCCGACGCCGTCCAGGCGGTCCGGGCCGTCCTCGCCAGGGGCGGAGCCCCCGAGTCCCTCGCTGCGCAGACCGCCACCACCCTCGGCGAGGACGCCGCCGCGCAGCTCGCCGAGTCCCCCTGGCGGCTGCTGGCCGTCGCCGGGGTCCGGCCGACGCAGGCGGACGGCTTCGCCCGCGCGCTGCTCGGCGGCGAGGCGACCGGCCCCGGGGACGAGCGGCGGGCCGCCGCCCTGGTGAGCTGGCTGCTGGCGCAGGCCGCGGTCAAGGGGCACACCGTGCTGGAGGCCCCCACCCTGGAGTCGGCCCTCGCCCAGTACGGAGTGCCGGATCCCGCGGAGGCCCTGGAGGCGGCCGTCGCCGAGGGCACCGCGCTGGCCTTCGAGGAGCCGGTGGGGCCGCCCGTCGGTGCATCCGCCGAGGATGAAGAGCAGCCCGTACGGATCCTGGTGGGCCTGGAGGGCTCCGCCATGGCCGAGGAGAGCCTCGCCGAGGGCCTGGCCCGGCTCGCCAACACCTTCACGGACCCCGCCGACTGGGACAAGGCCGCCACCGGTACCGGCGCCGAGCTGATCCGCACCGCCGCCGGGCACGGGCTGGTCGCCCACACCGGCGGGGAGGCCGCCCGCGCCGAGCCCCGTGCCCTGGCCGTGGCCGCCGGGGAGTTCGGCCTGCGGGTCTGCCTGGCCGCGCACGCCCCGGCCGAGGGGGCCGTCACCGTGGCGGGCCTGCTGGCCGGCGCCGAGGGCCCGGGCCGGGACGCGGACGGGCAGTTCGCACTGGACCTGCTCATCGTGCTGGACGCCCCGCAGCTGGACGTGGAGACGGCCGCCCTGCTGGTGGAGTCGGTGCCCGACGGGGCCCGGCTGGTGCTGTCCGGGGACCCCGCGGTGCTCGGCTCCGCGGGTCCCGGCCGGGTCTTCGCCGATGTGCTCGCGGCCCGCGCCTGCCCGCAGCTGGTCTCCCGGATCCCGGATCCGGGTCCGATCGGCGAGCTGGTGTCGGGCGTCGGGGTCGGGGAGCTGTACCAGGTGGACGCCCCCGGCAAGGAGGTCGTCATCGTCCCGGTCCGCGACGCCGGGGAGGCGGTGCACCGCACCGTGCAGCTGGTGGCCGAGTCGGTGCCCCGCGCGTTCGGGATCCCGGCGGACGCCGTCCAGGTGATCACGCCCGGCCACGGCGGCCCGGCGGGCACCCGCGCGCTCAACGCGGCCCTCAAGGAGCGGCTGAACCCCGGCCCCGGCCGGTTCGGCGGCTTCGACCCCGGTGACCGGGTGGTCCACGTGCCCTCGGCCGGGCGGGCGCTGCCCGCCCGGGTGGTGTCGGCCGACGCGCAGGGGCTGCACCTGGCCGGAGCCACGGGCGCGCGGATCGTCGTACCGAAGGAGCGGGTGGAGGCGCAGGTGCGGCACGGCTGGGCCGTGACGGCGCACCAGGCCGTGGGCTCGCGCTGGCCCGCGGCGGTCGTCGTGCTGCCCGGGGACGCGGCTCAGGCCCTGTCCCGGGACTGGGTGTACACGGCCTTCGGCCGCGCCGAGCGGCACCTGTCGGTGGTGCACGGGGTGGACCAGGCCCTGCCGCGCGCGGTCGCGGAGGTCCCGGCGAAGCCCCGTACGACCCGGCTGACGGCTCTGCTGCGGACGCTCGTGCAGTCGGCGGCCGCGCAGCCGGAGTAGCGGACGCGGCGCGGCCCCCGTCCCGGGTGGGGGACGGGGGCCGCGGTGCGTTCCGTACGAGGTGTCGCGCCCGGGCGGGGTCAGGCCGTGGTCAGGCCCCGCACGGCGGATGCGCCGCCCCCGGCGTCGTCGTCACCCTCATCACCTTCACCATCACCGTCTTCGTCCTCTTCCTCGTCCTCGTCCTCATCGAAGACCGAGCTGACGTCGAACCGGTGCATCACGTCCTGCGGATCGATGTGCGTGAACGGCGAACCGAGCCACTCCCCCGGTTCCGCGACCTCCTCCGAAGCGGCGATCCACAGCGTGGAGTCACCCTCCTCCAGCCCGAAGTCCTTGGCGCGGGAGGCGATTTCGTCCGGCTCGTACTCACCGAAGAGCACGCCGAGCGCGTCGGCGGTGCCGCCGTCGTGGGCGAGTTCGGCCTCGCGGTCGTGCGCGACGACGCGTTCGGCCTGGGCGATCAGGCGCGCCGGTTCGACGACGGCGTAGTCGCGGCGGATGAGCACGCTGAAGGCGGCGGGTTCGGCGGGGCCGGTGTACGGGAGCCCGTCTTCGGGAGTGGGGATCTCGAACGGGGTGACCTCGTCGTAGCGGTCGTAGAGGAGCTCGTCGAACTCTTCGGCGGCGGCGGCGAGTTCGTTGAACGCGGCGTAGACGTCCGGATCATCGTCCCCGATCCTGCTCTCGACCGCGGCGAGGTGACGGTCGAGCGCGGCCTTGACCGCCTCGGCGGCGGCGCGTACCTCGGCAACAGTGGGCAGAGCGGCATCAGACATAGTGCAGACGCTATCCGTAGCGGGGCTCTGCCCGCACGCGGAATGCGAGTGAGTTCCCGGACACCGCCCCTGGTCCGGGCTCACCGCCGGGGGGTTGAGGGACGCTCCCCCGAGTTCCACGCGCGCAGGTACGCGTCCCCAATCGGTCCGACCTCGACGGCGTGGGCGACCGTCACGGTGGGAATCGGCTGAGGAGTACCGGTGGAGCGTCCGGCGGCCTGGGCCGTGCACAAGGGGCCGCCGCCCGGTGCCGGCGCTTCACGGACGGGCTCTTGACACCCCGAGCAGAATGGATGCGATGCCGGAATACGAATTTGTCGACCTGTACGTGCCCCGCGGGGTTCCACGTCAGGAAACGACCCGCCTGTTGACCGAACACGCCGAGTACGGGCACTGGGAGCTCGACCGGCTGACCCTGCTTCGGGACGGCAGTCGCCGCGTGCGATTGCGCCGCCGGATCATCCGCCAGGTACGCGCGACCTGGTGACGCGGGCCCCTGGGCGGGACCCGCGTCGCGAGGAACCGTCAGGCCGCGTTGCGCGCCCGGCGGTAGAGCACGGAGCCGGCCAGCAGCATGCCCGCGGCCAGGGGTAGCCCGGCGGTGAGGACGTCACCGGATCCTGTGGCGGCGAGCCCCCCGGCCGGGGCCGCGCCGGTTCCGGCGCCGGTACCCGTGCCGATGCCGGTCCCCTGGGCGGGGTGCGTCACCGGGGTCACCGATCCGGTGCCGGGCCCCGTACCGGTAACTGTGCCGGGGCCGACGGGAGTTCCGGGCTGCTGCCCGGAACCCGGGCCGCCCGGGGTGCCGGGGCCGCCCGGGCTCCCGTCGCCACCGGGGCCGCCCGGGTTGCCGTTGTCGCCCGGGCCACCGGGGGTCTCGTGGTCCCCGGGACCGCCCGGATTGCCGTTGCCGCCCGGACCGCCCGGATTGCCGTTGTCGCCGGGGCCACCCGGGTTCTCGTGCCCCCCAGGACCATCGGGGTGCCCCGGGTGCCCCGGGTGCTCCGGGTTGCCCGGGTGCTCCGGGTGCCCCGGTCCGGTGTCCTCGTCGCACGGGTCGTGCGGGTTGCCCGGGTGTTCGGGGTGGGCCGGGTGCTGTGGGCGCCCCGGCACTCCCGGTCCTCCCGGGCGGCCCGGGAGGTTCGTGCAGTGGTTTCCGAAGGCCGGGTTCAGGGCCCCCACCACCGTCACCGTGTTCCCGCAGGCGTTCAGCGGCGCGTCCACGGGTGCCTCTAGGGCGTTCCCTGACAGCAGTCCCGGTGAGTGCGCGGCACGGCCGGTGGCGCCGGAGTCCGCGTGTGCGTAGCCCCCTCCGAGCGCGAGCAGACCCCCCGCGGCCGCCATGGTGATCAAGGTCTTACTGCCGGTGACCTGTACCTGTCGTCGCATCTGTACTTCGTCCCCTGGTGTGTGCGTCGTGCACGCGCACGCACGTGCACGCCCGGTCGGCGCACAGGCCGCACAGGCTCCCCCGCCCGGTACGCCGAAAGATCGTCATCGGGCCCGTAAAGCCCGGCAGCCCCGGAGCGCTGGAATGCGCTCCGGGGCCGAGAACTTCAGATACGTCAGGCGTTGACGCAGGTGTTGCCGAAAGCCGGGTTCAGCAGACCGATCACGGAGATCGAGTTACCGCAGACGTTCACGGGAACGTGGACCGGAACCTGGACGACGTTGCCGGACAGGACACCGGGCGAGCCGATGGCCGCACCCTGCGCACCCGCGTCGGCGACAGCCAGACCCGCACCCGCGAGAACCAGACCACCGGTGACAGCCGCAGCGGCGGCAACCTTCTTGAGCATTGTTCCTCCTAGTAGGCAAGCGCGGTCCCAGCCGCGGACCGCACCACCTGTAACGAGGAGGGATCACCGGGGCTACGAGCGTATGAGTGCATTCACTCTTCTCAGTGGTTTCCGCACACCTTCCCGATTCCCGTGCGTTAGCTACGCCCCGCTCCGCCGTCCGCCCGCCTCAGGACTCCTCGATGAACCGGTCGAGCACCCGCACGCCGAACTTCAGACCCTCCACCGGCACCCGCTCGTCCACGCCGTGGAACATCCCGGCGAAGTCCAGCTCCGGCGGAAGCTGGAGCGGCGCGAAGCCGAAGCAGCGGATGCCGAGGTCGTCGAAGGACTTCGCGTCCGTACCGCCGGAGAGCATGTACGGGACCGCGCGGGCGATCGGGTCGTGCGCCTTCAGGGCGGTCTGCATGGCGTCCACGAGCTTGCCGTCGAAGCCGGTCTCCAGGGCCTTGTCGGCGTGGACGTCCTCGCGGATCACGCGCGGCCCCAGGATCCGGTCGAGGTCGGCGAAGAACTCCTCCTCGTAGCCCGGCAGGAAACGGCCGTCCACGTGGGCGGTGGCCTGGCCGGGGATGACGTTGACCTTGTAGCCGGCGCCGAGCATGGTCGGGGCGGCGGAGTTGCGCAGGGTCGCGCCGACCATCTTGGCGATGCCGCCGAGCTTGGCGAGCGTGGCGTCCATGTCGTCGGGGTCGAGCGGGGTGCCCAGCGCGTCCGAGAGCTCGTCCAGGAAGTGCCGGACGGTCTTGGTGACCCTGACCGGCCAGGTGTGGCGGCCCAGGCGCCCCACGGCCTCGCAGAGCTCCGTGATGGCGTTGTCGTTGTTGGTCATCGACCCGTGGCCCGCGGTGCCCTCCACCGTCAGGCGCATCCAGTGCATGCCCTTCTGGGCGGTCTCCACCAGGTACAGCCGCAGGTTCTCGTTCACGGTGAAGGAGAAGCCGCCGACCTCGCCGATCGCCTCGGTCACGCCCTCGAAGAGGCCGGGGTGCTTGTCGACGAGGTACCGGGCGCCGTAGGTGCCACCCGCCTCCTCGTCGGCGAGGAAGGCCAGCACGATGTCGCGCGGGGGCTTGCGGCCGCTGCGCATGCGGTCGCGGACGACGGCCAGCGTCATCGCGTCCATGTCCTTCATGTCGACGGCGCCGCGGCCCCACACACAGCCGTCGGCGATCTCGCCCGCGAAGGGGTCGTAGGTCCAGTCGGCCGCGTTGGCCGGAACCACGTCGGTGTGCCCGTGGATCAGCAGGGCCGGCCGCGAGGGGTCCTCGCCCTCGATGCGCGCCACGGTCGAGGCGCGTCCCTTGTGCGATTCGAAGATCTGCGGTTCCAGCCCGACCTCGGCGAGCTGCTCGGCGACCCACTCGGCCGCCTTGCGCTCGCCGGGGCCCGAGTGGTCCCCGTAGTTGCTGGTGTCGATCCGGATGAGGTCCCGGCAGAGGTCGACGACCTCGTCCTCGCCGGTGACGGTCCTGCCCGCGCCCGATTCGCTCACGCTGCTTCCTCCCACTGATCAGTACCGAACTGACTCCATCCTCGCGCCCCGGGCCGCTTCCCCCAAGGGCGATCCCCGGCCGCCGGGGGGTGTGATCGAGGACCCCGGAATGTTTGGTAATGTTTTCCACGTCGGAACGGCCCGCGAGGGACGCGAGACAGACACCTTGTCCGGGTGGCGGAATGGCAGACGCGCTAGCTTGAGGTGCTAGTGCCCTTTATCGGGCGTGGGGGTTCAAGTCCCCCCTCGGACACCAAGCGAAAACCCCACTTCATGTGGGGTTTTTTGCGTTTGGCGGCATTCTCGGCGCGGCGGATCCCGGTGGGCGGTTCGGGATATTCTGTCCGGGTGAACGAGAATCTTCCGCCTTGCCCGAAATGTTCCTGTGAGTACACCTACGAGATGGACGCGCTCGTGGTGTGTCCCGAGTGCGGGCACGAGTGGGTGCCCGACGAGGGGGGTGCCGCGGAGGACGGGGGCGGTGGGGAGCGGGTCGTGAAGGATGCCGTCGGGAACGTGCTGAGTGACGGCGACGCCGTGACCGTGGTCAAGGCGCTCAAGGTCAAGGGCAGCCCTTCGGGGATCAAGGCCGGTACGAAGGTGCGCGGCATCCGGCTCATCGACGGGGTCGACGGGCACGACATCGACTGCAAGATCGACGGGTTCGGGGCCATGCAGTTGAAGTCCAGCGTGGTCAAGAAGGCCTGACCCGGCCCCGGACGTATGGAGAGGGGCCCCGCCGTGGCGGGGCCCCTCTTCGTGCGTCCGGTACGGGTCAGCCGCGCGGGGCCGGGTCCCCGGCCGACTCGGCGGCCTGGTCGAGGCGGAAGGCCTCGTTGCCCAGGCCGATGCGGGCGTGTACCGCGGGGCGGCGGGAGCGCAGGAAGAGCCCGTACGCCAGGCCCACGAGGGCGGCGGCGGCGATGATGCCGGGCAGGGCCCAGCTCAGCGCGGAGCCTTCCGCGGCGCCGACCAGGACGCCGAAGTCCTTGACCGTGTAGACGGCGATGGCGAGCAGGGCGAGGCCGGCGAGGCCCGCCGAGCCGAGCCGCCAGAGCTGGGCGCCGGCGGTGCCGCGGCGGACGAAGAAGGCGATGACCGCGAAGGAGGCGGTGGCCATGAGGAGGGTCACGCCGAGGGCGCCGACGCTGCCCATCCAGGTGAACAGGTGCAGGACCGGCACGGTCGGGTCGCCGGCCGGGGTGCCGTCGGTGAACGCGAAGGCCAGGACGACCACCACGGAGATCACCGTCTGCAGGAGGGAGCCGGTGGCGGGGGCGCCGGTGCCCGCGTTGGTGCGGCCGAAGGCGGCCGGGAGCAGGCCCTCGCGGCCCATGGCGAAGGCGTAGCGGGAGACGACGTTGTGGAAGCTGAGCATCGCCGCGAACATGCCGGACACGAACAGGACGTGCAGGACGTCGGTGAAGGTGGTGCCCAGGCGGCTCTCGGTGAGCTGGAAGAGCAGTCCGGGGCCGGCCTCGGCGGAGGCCTTCACCACGTCTGCCGGGCCGGTGGCCACCGAGAGGGCCCAGGCGCTGAGGGCGAAGAAGAGGGCGACGAAGCCGACGGCGAGGAACATCACCCGGGAGACGACGATGTGCGGCTTGCTGGTCTCCTCGGCGTACACCGGGGACTGCTCGAAGCCGACGAAGGCGGCGATGCAGAAGCACAGGGCGGTGCCCAGGCCCGCGCCGGTGAGGGTCTCGGGGTTGAAGGCGTGGAGGGAAAGGCCCTCGGGGCCGGGCTTGCCGAGGGCGGCGACGTCGAAGACGACGACGAGGAGGACCTCGATGAGCAGGAGGACGCCGAGCACCTTGGCGTTGAGGTCGATCTTGAGCCAGCCGAGCGCGCCGGTGAGGACGACGGCGGCCAGGGCCGGTATCCACCAGGCGAGTTCGGTGTCGAGGTAGGTGGCGAAGAGGCCGGAGATCTCGAAGCCGAGGATGCCGTAGACGCCGACCTGCATGGCGCTGTAGGCGACGAGGGCGACGTACGAGGCGCCGGCGCCGGCGGTGGGGCCGAGCCCGCGCGCGATGTAGGCGTAGAAGGCGCCGGCGTTGTGGACGTGGCGGCTCATCTCGGCGTAGCCGACGCTGAAGAGGGCGAGGACGGCGCCGAGGATCACGAACAGCAGGGGCTGTCCGACGATGCCCATGACCCCGAAGGTGGTGGGCATGACGCCCGCGACGACCATCAGGGGCGCGCTCGCGGCGAGCACGGAGAGCAGCAGGCCCGCGGTGCCGAGGCGGTCGGCGCGCAGGGCGCGGTCCTGGCCCTTGTACGTACGGATCTCGGCCTGGCCGGCCTGGCCGGCCGGGTCGGTGAGCGTGGTGGATCTGCCCGTCGGCATGGCGGGGTGTCCTTTCGGGGCGGGGACTGCGGGGCACTTGCTGAGCGGTGTGCTCTTACTGGGCGGGTCCTTGCTGAGCGGGGTGCTTGCTGAGCGGGGTGCGCCGGGCGGTGCCGGCCGGGCCGGGGTCAGCCGGTGCCGAGCGCGGCGCTGCGCGCGGCGAGGAAGGCCTTGTGCGGGTCTCGGTCCGGGTAGGACCAGGGGGCCTGGGTGGCGTGGCTGCCGATGCGCTGGAAGAGGGCGGCGGCCTCGGCGGGGCGGCCCTCGCAGAGCTTGGCGTGGGCGAGGAAGTTGAGGTCCACCCGGTTGCGGGGGTGGTCCTCGCGCTCCCACTCCAGCCACCAGTCGAAGGCGGAGCGCAGCACGTGGCGGGCGCGGCGGCCGGACCAGTGCTCGGCTCCGGCGTCGGAGCCGTGGCCCTGCCCGGCGGCGAGGACGCGGTAGCGCTCGGCGTGGGCGATGACGGGGAGGACCGCGAGCGGGGAGTCGGCCGGGGACTCCTCGGCGGCCCAGGCGGCGAAGTCGTAGACCTCGTGGAGCGGGTCGCGGCCGGCGGCGGGGGACCGTTCGGCCAGGAGGGAGACCATCAGGTGGTGGGCGTGGTGGTGTTCGCGGTGGCGGGCCCGGACCTGGTCGAAGTGGCGGCTGAACTCCTCTTCGGTGCCGAAGGCGCGGGTGAGGAGCAGCAGGCCGAGCCAGGGGGTGGGGTCGGCCGGAAGCAGGGCCGCGGCGCGGCGGCAGGCCTCCTCGGCGGCCTCGGGGGTGCCCTTGCGGCGCAGGGCGCCGAAGACGGCCGCGCAGGCGAGGAGGGTGACGGCGTCGGCGCTCTCGGGTTCGGCGAGGAGCCATTCGCGCGCCCACGCGGTGGCGGCCGGGGTTTCGGCGAGGACCACGAGGCGGTGTCCCCGGCGGTCCCAGTCGTCCCCCGTGGCGACGAGGAGGGAGCGGGCCTTGGCCCAGCGGCCCTGGGTGAACTGGGCCCGGACGTCGACGAGTTCCGTGTCGCACAGGGCCGGGTCGAAGAGCTGGGCGTCCCGCTTGCGGGCGCGGCCGAGGGGCGGCGGAGGGGGCGACATCCGCGGGTTTCCCTCCAGGACGCGGGCGGTTGGACGGTTTGGCTGGAAGATCACGCACAGCAAAGCGGTAGGCACAGCTCCGCGTCAAGGTCCAGTCCACCGGGTGGCTCGTTTCAACTGGTGTTCCGAGCGGGTGAGTTGGTTGCTCGTTCCGGTTCGCGTCACCTCCCGGTCGGGTGCCCCGCGGTCCGGTCCGGGGCGCCCGCAGGACCGTGGACCGGGCTCCGCGACGACGCGTGCAGGCCCTCCGCTCCTCGGGTGCGCCTTCCCGGGCCGCTGGGCGACGAGCCGGCGGCGGCCGTCCTGAGCGGCGCCAAGACGACCGCGACGGGAGTCCCGGCCGCCCGTGAGGCGGCCGGGGATCCGCTGCCGGTGGCGGGCGCGCGGACGGTGGTCCTGGACTCCGCGGGGTGTTTGGTGGGTGTCCTGGAGGTGACGGACGTACGGGTCCTGCGGCCGGCGGACGGGGACGCGCGGCATGCGGCGGACCAGGGCGAGGGGTTCGCGTCAGTGGCCGAATGGCGCTCCGGGCACGGGGAGTTCCGGCACGGACCGTGGATGCGGGAGCCCGGCAGCCCGACCCGGGCTTCACGGTCGGCGACGGCGCCCCCGGCCGGAGCGGGGCGGTGCCGTCCGGTGACCCGCCCGCCCCGGGCCGCCGGCGCGGGTCAGGAGACGGCTGCGGCCGCCGCGCGGCCGGCGGCGCGGCCGGAGAAGATGCAGCCGCCGAGGAAGGTGCCCTCCAGGGCCCGGTAGCCGTGGACCCCGCCGCCGCCGAAGCCGGCGGCCTCGCCCGCCGCGTAGAGGCCCGGGAGGGGTTCTCCCGTGGCGGTCAGGACGCGGGAGGAGAGGTCGGTCTCCAGGCCGCCCAGGGACTTGCGGGTCAGGATCGAGAGCCGGACGGCGATCAGCGGGCCGGCCGCGGGGTCCAGGATCCGGTGCGGGGCGGCGGTGCGGATCAGCTTGTCGCCGAGGTACTTGCGGGCGCCGTGGATCGCCGTGACCTGGAGGTCCTTGGTGAAGGGGTTGGCGATCTCCCGGTCGCGGGAGACGATTTCGCGCCGGACCGTCTCCTCGTCGAGGAGTCCGTCCTTGGTGATCGCGTTCATGCCGCGCACGAGTGCGGAGAGGTCCTTCTCGACGACGAAGTCGGCGCCGTTGTCCATGAAGGCCTTCACCGGGCCGGGGACGGCCTGGCGCGCCCGGTCGATGACCCCGCGGACGGACTTGCCCGTCAGGTCCGGGTTCTGTTCGGACCCGGAGAGCCCGAACTCCTTGCCGATGATGCGCTGGTTGAGGACGAACCAGGTGTGGTCGTGGCCGGTCTTCATGATGTGGTCGAGGGTGCCGAGGGTGTCGAAGCCCGGGAACAGCGGTACGGGCAGCCGCTTGCCGGTGGCGTCCAGCCAGAGCGAGGAGGGGCCCGGCAGGATGCGGATGCCGTGCTTGGACCAGATCGGGTTCCAGTTCTCGATGCCCTCGGTGTAGTGCCACATCCGGTCCTTGTTGATGTGGCTGGCGCCCGCCCCCTCCGCGATGCCCAGCATCAGGCCGTCCACGTGGGCCGGGACCCCGGAGAGCAGCCGCGCGGGCGGGGTGCCGAGGCGGGCCGGCCACTGGGACCGTACGAGCTCGTGGTTGCCACCGATGCCGCCGGTGGTCACGATCACGGCCTGGGCGCGCAGGGAGAACTCCCCGGTGGCCTCGCGGCCGCTCGCGGTGCCGCGCACGGCGTCGGAGGGGGCCAGGACCTCGCCGGTCACGGTGTCGAGGGTGCCCGCGGTGCGGGAGAGGCCCGTGACCCGGTGGCGGAACGCCAGCCGGACCAGCCCGCGGGCCACCCCGGCCCGTACCCGGCGCTCGAAGGGCTCCACGAGGCCGGGGCCGGTGCCCCAGGTGATGTGGAAGCGGGGGACGGAGTTGCCGTGGCCGTTGGCGTCGTAGCCGCCGCGCTCCGCCCAGCCGACGACGGGGAAGAAGCGGACGCCCTGGGCGTGCAGCCAGGGGCGCTTCTCGCCGGCCGCGAAGTCCACGTAGGCCTCGGCCCAGCGGCGCGGCCAGGCGTCCTCCTCGCGGTCGAAGCCCGCGGTGCCGGTCCAGTCCTGGAGGGCCAGCTCGCGGGTGTCCTTGATCCGCATGCGGCGCTGTTCGGGCGAGTCGACGAAGAACAGGCCGCCGAAGGACCAGTGGGCCTGGCCTCCTATGGACTGTTCGGGCTCCTGGTCGAGCAGGATGACCTTGCGGCCGGCGTCGACGAGCTCGGCGGTGGCCACGAGGCCCGCGAGCCCGGCCCCGATCACGATCACGTCTGCGTCGTACGTCATGTGGAACCCGTCCTCCGTCGATGGTGGGGCGATCCTTTGCTACGGAGCGGTAACCAGTCAACAGGAGCGGAGGGATCACGGCATGAGCGCGGCCGACGAGGTACTGGACGTGGTGGACCGGGAGGACCGGGTGACGGGGCGCGCCCCGCGGGGCGAGGTGTACGCGGCCGGGCTGATCCACCGCTGCGTGTTCGTGCTGGCGCGGGACGGGCGGGGGCGGATCTTCACGCACCGGCGGACGGACTCGAAGCTGGTCTTCCCGTCGTTCTACGACATGTTCGTGGGCGGGGTGGTCGGCGCCGGGGAGAGCTACGCGCAGGCCGCCCTGCGGGAGGCCGAGGAGGAGCTGGGGGTGACCGGGCTGGGGCGGCCCGAGCCGCTGTTCAAGTTCCTGTACGAGGGCCCGGGCGGGGCCTGGTGGAGCTACGTGCACGAGGTCCGCTGCGAGCTGCCGGTCCGGCCGCAGGCCGAGGAGGTGGCGTGGCACGCGTGGCTCCCCGAGGAGGAGGTGGCGCGGCGGGTCGCGGACGGGTCCTGGCCGTGGGTGCCGGACGGGCTGGAGGCGTACCGCAGGCTGCTGGAGTTCCGGGGATCTCCGGACGGTGGAGCCGCCGCGGGCGGTGGAGCCGCTCCGGGCGGCGGGTCCGCTCCGGAGCGGACCCGCTCCGGGCGCCGCCTGACCTGGACACCAGTAGATTGATCAGGTGATCGACTTCGTCAAGGACGTGCGGCTGTGGTTCGCGCCGGCTCGGGTGAGGGACGAGGGCGAGACCCCCGACCACCGCTTCTCGCTGGCCAACGAGCGGACCTTCCTGGCCTGGATCAGGACCGCACTGGCCCTGATCGGCGGCGGGTTCGCCGTGGACCAGTTCCTCCCCGACCTGCGGTGGGGGGTGCGCGTGGCGATGGCCTTCACGCTGCTCGCGGTGGGCGCGGCCTGCTCGCTGCGCGCGGTGAACCACTGGGTGGGGTGCGAGCGGGCGATGCGGCGCGGCGAGGACCTGCCGATGTCCCGGTTCCCGGTGGTGCTGAGCCTGGGGGTCGGGCTGGTCGCGGTGACGATGGTGGTGGTGGTCCTGCTGGGCTGGACGAAGGGGCGGTGACGGGGCGGTGAGCGCCTCGGCCGACGCCGCCGACCGCGAGCGCCCCGGTGGCCGCGACGCGGGGCTGCAGCCCGAGCGGACCCGGCTCGCGTGGCGGCGTACGACCCTGTCCTGCGCGGTGGTGGCCGCACTGGCCCTGCGGCAGGCCCTGCGCGGATCCGGCTCCCTGGTGGCGGTCTGCGGGGTCGCGGTGATCGCGCTGTTCTGGCTGGCCTTCATGGGAGTGGCGCACCGGCGGGTGCGGGAGCTGGCGGCGGTGCGGCCGCCCGGGCTCGCGGTGGGCGCGGCGCTGGCCGCGGCGGCGTGCACGGTGGGCCTCGCGGTGTTCGCGATGGCGCTCATCGTGTGACCCGAAGAACCGATCGTCCGCCTTGTGGTGCCACCCCGGCGCGCAGCGGACACAAGGGGCGATCCGGGACGATCCGCACTAGCGTCGGCCCCATGACGACCCTGCACCAGGAACACCCCACGCACGAGCACTCCCACGGCGCCGACTGCGGCCACACCCCGGTCCGGCACGGTGACCACGTCGACTACGCGCACGACGGCCACCTGCACCGCGAGCACGGCGGCCACTGGGACGAGTGCGAGCCCGCCGGTCACGCCGAACACGCCGCCCACGCGCACGCGCACGGCTCGGACTGCGGGCACGACGCGGTCCCGCACGGCGACCACGTCGACTACCTGCACGACGGACACCGGCACGCCGAGCACGACGGTCACTACGACGACCACTGACACACCCTCCCCTCCCCCCGCGGCCCGGTGACTGGCAGGATGCCGAAAGCCCGTCACCGCGACCCGGGGAGAGCGCAGATGCCCGCCGAAGAGCCGTACCTCGTCCAGCCCGCGCCCGGGGTCCACGCCTACGTGCAGCCGGACGGCGGCTGGTGCCTGAACAACGCCGGCTTCGTGACCGGCGGCGGCCGGACGCTGCTCGTCGACACGGCGGCCACCGAGCGGCGGGCTCTGGCCCTGCGCGCGGCCGTGCTGGCCACCGGGGCGCCGCTTCCCCGCACCGTGGTCAACACCCACCACCACGGGGACCACACCTACGGAAACGGCGTGTTCGCCCCCCAGGCGCTGATCCTGGCGCACGAGAACGCACGGTCCGAGCAGATCGCCGCCGGACGCCAGCTGGAGCTGATCTGGCCGGCGAACGATTTCGGCGCGCTGGACCTCACCGCGCCCGACCTGACGTACGGCGACCGGATGACCCTGTACGTCGGGGAGACCGAGGTACGGGTCCTGCACCCGGGCGTCGCGCACACCACGGGCGATTCCATCGTGTGGCTGCCCGAGCAGCGGATCGTCTTCACCGGCGACCTGGTCTTCGCGCAGGGCACGCCGTTCCTGGCGATGGGCTCGCTGGCCGGTTCGCTGCGGGCGCTGGAGCTGCTGCGCTCGCTGGGTGCGGAGACGGTCGTGCCGGGACACGGCCCGCTGACGGATCCCGGCGCGTACGAGGCCACCGAGCGCTATCTGCGGTACGTGGCCGAGCTGGCCCGGGAGGGGCGTGCGAAGGGGCTGACCCCGCTGGAGGCGGCCCGGGAGGCCGACCTCGGGGAGTTCGCCGGCTGGCGGGAGAGCGAGCGGCTGGTGGCGAACCTGCACCGGGCCTACGCGGAACTGGCCGGGGAGCCCGAGGGGGTTCCCCTGGACATCCTGGCGGTGCTGCGGGACATGACGGTGATGAACGGGGGCACGCCGATCCTCTGCCACGCCTGACGGCACGGGGCGGGGCGGCACGAGGCGAGGCGGCACCGGGCGGGACGAGGCGATCCGGGGCGGGACCGGGCGGAGCCGGGCGGGCGATCCGCGCAGTCCGCCCCCGCCACCCACTGGACGGCATACCGACTGGTCGGCATGATGGTGCGCGTCCGTTCCGTCCTCGTCCACTCCGCACGGAGGCGCGCACCATGACCTCAGCCCCCTCCCCCGCCCCTTCCGGCCCGCGCGGGCTCGATCTGGAGCGGCTGCGCGGCCATCTCGACCGGGCGCTGCCTGGCCTCGTGGTCGGGCCGCTGACCGGCCGGCTGATCGAGGGCGGCCGCTCGAACCTCACGTACGAGGTGGGCGACGGGAGCTCGCGGTGGGTGGTGCGCCGGCCGCCGCTGGGGCACGTCCTGGCCACCGCGCACGACATGCGCCGCGAGCACCGGGTGATCGCGGCGCTGCACGGCACCGCGGTGCCGGTGCCCGGGGCGCTGCTGCTGTGCGAGGACGAGGCCGTGCTGGGCGCGCCGTTCTACGTGATGGAGTACGTGGACGGGGTGCCGTTCCGCACGGCCGGGCAGCTCGCCGCGATCGGCCCCGAGCGGACCCGGCGGGCGGTGCTGGGCCTGGTGGACACGCTGGTCGATCTGCACGCCGTGGACCCGGAGGCGGTGGGCCTGGGCGACTTCGGGCGGCCCGAGGGCTTCCTGGAACGGCAGCTGCGCCGCTGGGGCAAGCAGCTCGCGGCGTCCCGGGGGCGGGAGCTCGCCGGGATCGACGAGCTGCACGGGGCCCTCGGGCGCGCCCTGCCCGGCTCCCCCGCGCCGACGGTGGTGCACGGGGACTTCCGGCTCGACAACGTGCTGATCGGCGCGGGCCCGTCCGGCACGGACGAGATCCGGGCGGTGCTGGACTGGGAGATGTCCACGCTCGGCGATCCGCTGACGGACCTCGGGCTGCTGGTGATGTACAGCTCCGACCTGGGGCTGACCGACTCCCCGGTCAGCACGACCAGTGCGGCTCCCGGCCATCTGGCGCCCGCCGAGCTGATCGAGCGGTACGCGGCCCGCTCGGGCCGGGACGTCTCGCAGGTCGCCTGGTACACGGCCTTCGCCTGGTTCAAGCTCGCCGTGATCCTCGAAGGCATCCACTACCGCTTCACGCTCGGGCAGACCGTCGGCGCGGGCTTCGACCGGATCGGCGAGCTGGTTCCGGTCTTCATCGAGCACGGCCTGACCACACTCCGGCAACCGCACGAAGGCTGAGGAACACCGATGGACTTCGCATTCGACGCCCGTACCGAGGAACTCCGCGGACGGCTCCTCGCGTTCATGGAGGAGCACGTCCACCCGGCGGAAGCCGTCGCCGCCGAGCAGCGCGCCCGGCTGGCCTCTCCCTGGGACACCCCGGCCGTGGTGGGTGAGCTGAAGGCCGAGGCGCGCCGCCAGGGGCTGTGGAACCTGTTCTTCGTGGACCAGCCCGGCTCGCCCGACCGCGAGTACGGCGCCGGGCTGACCAACCTCCAGTACGCCCCGCTCGCCGAGATCACCGGGCGCAGCCCGCACCTGGCGCCGACGGCGACGAACTGCGCGGCCCCGGACACCGGGAACATGGAGCTGCTCGCGCAGTTCGGGAACGAGCAGCAGAAGAAGCAGTGGCTGGAGCCGCTGCTGGCCGGGGAGATCCGGTCGGCTTTCGCGATGACCGAGCCGGAGGTGGCCTCTTCGGACGCCACGAACGTCGAGACCCGGATCGAGCGTTCCACGCGCGGCGACGGGGCCGACGAGTACGTGGTCACGGGCCGCAAGTGGTTCATCTCCGGAGCCATGAACCCGGACTGCAAGGTCTTCATCGTCATGGGCAAGACCGACCCCGGCGGCGCCGACCCGCGCCGCCAGCAGTCCATGATCCTGGTCCCCCGGGACACTCCGGGCGTCGAGATCCGGCGCGCGATGACGGTGTACGGGTACGAGGACCACGACCACGGCGGTCATGCCGAGGTGGTCTTCGACGGGGCCCGGGTCCCGGCGGGGAACCTGATCGGCGAGGAGGGCGGCGGCTTCGCCATCGCCCAGGCCCGCCTGGGTCCGGGGCGGATCCACCACTGCATGCGGCTCATCGGCATGGCGGAGCGGGCCATCGAGCTGATGTGCCGGCGCGCGGTGGGACGTACCGCCTTCGGCAAGGAGCTGGCCGCGCAGGGCGTCGTACAGAACTGGATCGCGGACGCCCGGGTCACCGTGGAGCAGCTGCGGCTGCTGGTGCTGAAGACGGCCTGGCTGATGGACACGGTCGGCAACCGGGGGGCGCACACCGAGATCCAGGCCATCAAGATCGCGACCCCGCGGGCGGTGGTGCGGATCCTGGACGACGCGGTGCAGCTGCACGGCGCGGGCGGGGTGAGCCAGGACTTCCCGCTGGCGGAGCTGTGGGCGGCGGCGCGGACGCTGCGGCTGGCGGACGGGCCGGACGAGGTGCACCAGCGCTCGCTGGCGCACCGGGAGCTGAAGCGGTACCGGTAGCCTCCGGCGGGCGTGGCGGGGGACTTCGGTCCCGCGGGACCGGACCTTTAATGGTCCAGACCACTCGGGAAGTCCGATATATTCGGTATTTCCCCCAGTGAAAGTGCCCTCCGCCATGCCCAGCTCCACCCTGGCCCCCGCCGCCGCGCCGCACGCCACGGCCTCCCCCGCCACCGCGTCCGCGTCCGCGGTGGCGAAGGTCGCCAATCCCGGCCCGCTCGGCCTGGCGGCGTTCGCCCTCACCACCTTCGTGCTCAGCCTCTTCAACTCGGGGCTGATCTCGAACGCCGCGCTCAGCGCCGTCGTCCTGCCGCTGGCGCTGTTCTACGGCGGCCTCGCGCAGTTCGTCGCGGGCATCATGGAGTTCCGCCGCGGCAACACCTTCGGGACCACGGCGTTCGTCTCGTACGGCGCGTTCTGGATGTCCTTCGCGGGCTACGTGAAGTTCGTCGTCCCGACGCTGCCGGCCGACCAGGCACACGTGGCGACCGGCTGGTTCCTCGTGGCCTGGTTCATCTTCACCGCGTACATGTCGATCGCCGCCATGAAGCTGGACGTCGCGCACCGCGTGCTGTTCGTCTCGCTGGCGCTGACCTTCCTGTTCCTCGCCCTCGGCGACCTGGCGCAGAGCACCGCCCTGGGCCACACCGGCGGCTTCCTCGGCCTCTTCACCGCGGGCGTCGCCTGGTACATCTCCTTCGCCGTGGTCGCCAAGGAGACCTGGGGCCGCGAGGTCGCACCGCTCGGCTAGGGCGCCTGCGCCCGTCCGGGGCCCGGCCGGGACGTTTCCGGGGCCACCGGCGCGGCCGGGCCGGCGGGGCGGCCCGCCGCCGTCTCGATGACCTCGTCCAGCACCTCACGGGACCGGAGCAGATCGGCGATCAGCCGGTCGATCCGGTCCCGTTCCGTTTGCAGTTCGGCGACGAGCGCGGGCGTGGCCCGTACGTTCGGCCCGCCGTCCGCATCGCGCATGCAGGGCAGGATCTGCCCGATCTTCGCGCTGTGCAGCCCGGCCGCGTAGAGCTCCTGGATCCGGATGACCCGGTCCACCGCCCGCTCCGCGTAGTCGCGGTGGCCGCCGGGCGTCCGGTCGGAGACCAGCAGCCCCTGGGTCTCGTAGTAGCGCAGCGAACGCTCGCTGACCCCGGTGCGCGCCGCCAGTTCGCCGATCCGCATGCCCCGCCCCCGTCGCCCCCGTCGCTTCCAGACTTGAATCTGACATCAATGGCAGGTTTTAGGTTACGGGCATGACGCACTCGGAGCAGGTCCCTCCCACCGTTTCCCGCCTCTTCGAGCCCGCCTCGCTCGGCGGACTCGACCTCCCCAACCGCCTGGTGATGGCGCCCCTGACCCGCCACCGGGCGGGCGCCGACGGGGTCCCCGGGCAGCTGATGGCCGTGCACTACGCCCAGCGCGCCACGGCCGGGCTGATCATCGCCGAGGGCACCGCGCCCAGCGCCGTGGGGCAGGCCTACCCGCACATCCCCGGCATCCACACCGCAGAGCAGATCGCCGGCTGGCGCCGGGTCACCGACGCGGTACGGGCCGCGGCCCGGGGCACGGGCGGTGGCGCGGCGATGTTCCTCCAGCTCGAACACGGCGGCCGGGTCGGCCACCCCGACACCAGCGGGCACCTGCCGCTCGCGCCGTCCGCCGTACGGCTCCCCGAGCAGCTGCACACCCCCGGCGGGCTGCGGGACGCCCCCACTCCGCGGGCGATGACCGCCGAGCACATCCGGACCGCCATCGCCGACTTCGCCACCGCGGCCCGCAACGCCGTGGAGGCCGGCTTCGCCGGGGTGGAGGTGCACGCCGCCAACGGCTTCCTGCCCCACCAGTTCCTGGCGCGGGGCACCAACCTGCGGACCGACGAGTGGGGCGGCCCGGTGGAGAACCGGATCCGGTTCACCGTCGAGGTGGTCCGGGCCGTCGCCGGGGCCGTCGGCCGGGAGCGGGTCGGCGTACGGATCTCGCCCGGGGTGACGGTCAACGGCATCGAGGAGGGCGACACCGGGTGGATCTACCCGGCGCTGCTCGCGGCCCTGGCGGAGATCGACCCGGTCTACCTCCACGTGCTCTACGCCGACGGGCAGCCGCGCCGGCTCCAGGAGCACCGCCGCGCCTGGCCCGGCACGCTCATCGCCAACCAGCAGCTCTCCCGGGAGCAGTTCGCGGCCGACGGCGGCAAGAGCGTCGCCGAACGGCTCCTGGCCGAGGGCGCCGACCTGGTCTCGCTGGGCCGGGGCTTCCTCGCCAACCCCGACTTCGTGGAACGGCTGCGCACGGACGCCCCGCTCAACGAGATCCGCTCCGAGTTCCTGATGCACGTACAGGGGGCGGAGGGGTACAACGACTACCCCGCGCTCGCTACGGGCGCAGCGCCCGCATCAGCAGGTCCGCGAGGTGGTCGGCTACCTGCTGCGGTGTGAGCGGGCCGTCCTCGTGGTACCAGGTGGACAGGTGGTGGACGGAGCCGAAGTGGTAGTCCACCACCAGGTCGGCGGGGGTGGCGTCGGAGAAGACCCCGGCGGCCTGGCCCTCCTCGACCAGCGCGCGGAAGCGCTCGTGGTAGCGCCGGCGCTCCGCCCGGACCTGCTTGAACTTCTCCGGGCTCAGCTGGTGCATGGAGCGGAAGAAGATCGCCGCGTCGTCCAGGTTCTCGATCGTGGTGACCACCACGTCGGCGGCCGCGGCGCGCAGCCGCTCCTCCACCGGCGCGTCGGAACCGGCCACCGCGTCGAGCCGCTGCTGCTGGAGCCGCAGCATGCGCGCGTACACCTCGTGCAGC
Source organism: Streptomyces sp. NPDC051563 (assembly GCF_044454225.1). Classification (NCBI taxonomy): domain Bacteria; kingdom Bacillati; phylum Actinomycetota; class Actinomycetes; order Kitasatosporales; family Streptomycetaceae; genus Streptomyces; species Streptomyces sp. NPDC051563. The sequence goes on along the minus strand of NZ_JBITDL010000016.1, from coordinate 99,352 downwards.
AGGTCGTCCTTGGAGCCGAAGTAGTGGTAGAGCGCGCCCTTGGTGACCCCGGCCGCCTCGACGATCTCCTGGACCGAGGTCCGGTCGTAGCCGCGTTCGGCGAACAGCCTGGTCGCGACGGCGAGGAGTCGGCGCGGTACCGGGGCCTCGTGCGCCCCGACGGTCTCCGTCGTGGTCTTGGCGGCCATGGCTGTCGCCTCCCTTTCGTGGTCCTCGCGTGTCTCGCATGTGCGGACCGCACGGACGCGGTCGGCGGTTTTCAGCCGTGGTCGCGGTCGCGCAGTTCCCGTCGCAGGATCTTGCCACTGGTCGTCTTCGGAAGGACAGGCAGGATCTCCACCCGGCGCGGGTATTTGTAGGCGGCGAGGCGCTCGGCGCAGTACTCGGAGAGTTCCGCCGGGTCGGCCTCGGCCCCGGGGCGCAGGCTGACGTAGGCCTTCACGCTCTCCCCGCGGTACGGGTCGGGGATGCCGACGACGGCCGCCTCGCGCACGGCGGGGTGCGTGTAGAGCACGTCCTCGACCTCGCGCGGCCAGACCTTGAACCCGGAGGCGTTGATCATGTCCTTCTTGCGGTCGACCACGTAGAGCCAGCCCTCGGGATCCATGAACCCGACGTCTCCGGTGCGCAGTTCGCCGTCCGGGAAGGCCTTGGCGGTATCGGCGGACAGGCCCCAGTAGCCGGGGACGACCTGGGGTCCGCGGACGGCGATCTCCCCGGTCTCGCCGAAGGGGACCTCGGCGCCGTGCCCGTCGAGGATCCGGACGAGGGTGTCGGCGCCGGGCAGGCCCACCGAGAGGGTGCCCGAGGCCGGGTCCACGGGGGCTTCGAGGTGGACGGGTACGGAGGCGCAGGGGGCGGTGCACTCGGTGAGGCCGTAGCCGTTGCGCAGGTAGAAGCCGTAGGCGGTGCGCAGCCGTTCGACCAGGGCGGGCGGCAGCGGGGCGCCGCCGGAGGAGACCACCCGGAACGAGGCGAAGTGGTCCGGGGTGGCCCCCGGGTGGGCGGCGAGCGCCATGAAGGCGGTGGCCGGGCCCACGGTGTAGGCGGGACGGTGTTCGAGGAAGGCGTCGAGGACGGCTCCGGCGTCGAAGCGGTGGGCGAGCACGAGGGTGCCGGCGTTGGTGAAGCAGGCGGCGAGCTCGCACACCATGCCGGTGATGTGGAAGAGCGGGGCGAGCGCGAAGTAGCCGGAGCCCTCGGGGAGGGGGTGGCCGGTCACCTGGCGGACGGCGTTGTGGGTGAGGGCTCCGTGCGGGTTCATGGCGCCCTTGGGGGTGCCGCTCGTGCCGGACGTGTAGCTGATGAGGGCGGTGTCGGCGGCCTCGAGGCCCGGGTCGGGCGGGGCGGGGTGGCCCTGGCGGGCCACGGTGAGGAGGTCGGCGGGGCCCACCCCGCGGGGCCCCGGCGGCCCGTCGGGGACTGCGGTGCCGTCGGCGGTTCCGGCCTCGCCGGCGGTTCCGGTCCAGTCGGCGGTTGCGGTGCCGTCGGCGGTTCCGGCCTCGGCGGAGAGCGGCTCCGCGCGGCGGAGCCCCGTGGGGGCGCTGCCGGGTGCGGGGAAGACCCGGGGGTCGTTGCGAGTCTGGAAGTCCGTGTCGTGCGCGGTCAGGGTGACCCGTACGCCCGTCCCCCGTACCGTCTCGCCCAGGTACGCCTCCCAGGCGCCGGCCTCGCAGACGAGGGCGGTGGCCCCGGAGTCGCGCAGGATGTGGCCGGCCTCGCCGGACTTGTACATCGGGTTGAGCGGGACCACGACCGCTCCGGCCTTCCAGGCGGCCAGGACTGCGAGCACGAAGTGCGGGGTGTTCTGGAGCATGACCGCGACCCGGTCCCCGCGGCGGGTGCCGCGTCCGGCGAGGTGACCGGCGAGGGAGTCGGAGAGCGCGTCGGCCTCGGCGTAGGTGAGGCGGCCGTCGAAGTAGGCGAGGGCGGTACGGCCCGGGGCGCGGGCCACGGCGGCGCGGAACGCGTGCAGCACGCTGGGCGGGGGCGTGATCGGGGCCCGCTGGACCGGGGTGAGCAGACGGAGCCAGGGCTTGGCGGCGTAACGGGAGGGCGGGGCGGGGGCGGAGGGGTCCGCGGTGGACGGCTCCGGGGCCACGGCCGACGGGTCCGGGGCCGCGGCGGATCGGCCCATTGTCGCGGCGGAGGGGTCCGGCGAGGCGGCGGACGGGTCCGGGGTCGCGGCGGACAGGCCCGGAGTTGCGGCGGACGGGTCCGGCGCGGCGGTGGGGGGCGGAGTGTCTGTGGTCACCGGGTCTCCCAGGTGCGCTGGAGGCGGTTCATGCCGCCCAGCCAGCGGTCCGGGTCGGTGGCGCGGGCCGCGTAGAAGTCCGCGACCTCGGGGTGCGGGAGGATCAAGAACCGGCCCTTCTCCATGCCGTCGAACAGGGCGTCCGCAACCGCTTCCGGCTCGATCGCGGTCGGCGCGAGGACCAGCTCGCCCGCCGATCCGGCGGCGGTGAGCATGTCGGTCCGGACCCCCTGCGGGCAGATGGCGTGGACCTGGAGCCCGCGGTGGCGGTAGGTCAGCGAGAGCCATTCCGCGAAGGCGAGCGCGCCGTGCTTGGTGACACTGTACGGGGCCGCTCCGATCATGGTCAGCAGCCCGGCGGCGGAGACGGTGGACACGAACCGGCCGCTCCCGCGCTCGAGCCAGTCGGGCAGCAGCAGCCGGGCGGCACGTACGTGGGCCATGACGTTGGTGTCCCAGGCCGCCTCCCAGACGGCTTCGCCGGCGAAGGCGTCGCCGCCGGAGGCCAGGCCCGCGTTGGCGCAGTAGACGTCCACGGTGCCACCGAGCGCCTCGCGGGCCTGCCCGGCCACGGCCGAGGCGTCTCCGGGCACCGCGACGGCCCGGTCGCCGATCTCCGCCGCGACGGCGGCGGCCTTGGCGGGGTCGAGGTCGTTGACCGCGACGGTCGCCCCCTCGGCGGCGAAGCGGTGGGCGAGGGCGGCTCCGATGCCGCCGCCCGCGCCGGTGACGACGACTCGCTGGTCCTGGAACGCGTTCACGGGTCCGCCCTTCGTGTGGTGGTGCCGGTGCCCGGGTGTCTGCGCCGCCCTGCCGACTGCCGACGCCTGCCGGATCACGGGCAGACTAACCAGTCGGTATGTCCGGGTGGAAGGGTGCGGAGCCCTACTTTGGCGCGATGAGGCTGTCGCGACGCGGGTTGCTGGGTCTGGCCGGGGCGGCGGGCGCCGCGGGCGCCCTGGGGGCGGGAGCCCGGGGGGCGGAAGCCCTGGGAGCGGAAGCCCGGGGCGCGGAGGCGGCCGGCGCCGCCGCCGGGCGGGTGCGGACCGGTTTCGAGCGGCTCGCCGCGGACGGGTACGCCGTCCTGGCCGGTCAGCGGGTCGGGGTGGTCACCAACCCGACGGGGATCACCGAGGACGCCCGCCACCTGGTCGACGTCCTGCACGCGGACCACCGCGTGGACCTGGTCGCGGTGTTCGGCCCCGAGCACGGCTTCCGGGGGACGGCCCAGGCGGGCGGTTCGGAGGGTGCGGGGCGGGATCCGGCGACCGGGCTGCCGGTGTACGACACGTACGACAGGAGCGGGCAGCGGCTCGCGGACGTCTTCACGGCGGCCGGCGTCGACACCGTCGTCTTCGACATCCAGGACGTCGGCGCCCGCTTCTACACCTACATCTGGACCCTCTACGACTGCATGCGCGCGGCCGCCCTCGCCGGCAAGGCGGTGGTGGTGCTGGACCGCCCCAACCCGGTCGGCGGCCGGCGGGCGGCGGGGCCCGTCCTGCAGCGCCCGTACGCGAGCTTCGTGGGCCGGGAGCCGATCGCGCTGGCGCACGGGATGACGGCGGGCGAGCTGGCCGGACTCTTCGCGGGCGAGTTCCTCCGGGAAGCCGGCGCCGCGCCGCGGCTGGAGGTGGTGCGGATGGCCGGCTGGCGGCGGGAGTCCTTCTTCGAGGAGACCGGGCTGCCCTGGGTGCCGCCGAGCCCGAACATGCCGACGCCGGGCACGGCCCTGGCGTACGCCGGGACCTGCCTGTTCGAGGGGACGAACCTGTCCGAGGGGCGCGGCACCACCACCCCCTTCGAGCTGCTCGGCGCGGAGGGCGTGGACCGGCGGTGGGCGGAGGCGGCGAACGCGCTGGAGCTGCCCGGGGTCTGGTTCCGGGAGGCCTATTTCACGCCTTCCTTCTCCAAGTACGCCGGGAAGACCTGCGGCGGGGTCCGGCTGCTCGTCCACGACCGGGAGGCCTTCGATCCGGTGCGGGCCGGGATCGGGCTGCTGGTCACCGCCCGGCGGGTGTGGAGCGGTTTCGCCTGGCGTTCCGACCAGTGGATCGACCGGCTGACGGGCTCGGACCGGGTCCGGCGGATGGTCGACGCGGGGGCGGGCGTCGAGGAGGTCGCGGGCGACTGGGCGGCGGGGCTGGCGGGGTTCGCGGCGGTACGGGAGGAGTACCTGCTGTATCCGTGAACCGGCGGGTGCACAGGGGCTGGCCGGGCGGGCCGTTCCGCAGGATGCTGCGGGCAGGGACACGGCGTGGAGGGGGACGTCATGGTGCACATCGGCGGGGTGGTGCCCGCGGGGGCGACGGGGGCGGCGGCCGGCATCGGGGCCCGCCCGTACGTGGAACTGACCTTCGACGCCCAGGGCGACGCGGGCCCGGGCACCCGGGAGGCGGTCTTCGGGATCGAGGCCACCGACCTGCTGGTCTTCGCCCACGGATGGAATTCCGACCGGTCCACGGCGATCCGGCTCTTCGACCGGTTCTACGCCCCCTTCGCGGATCTGGTGGGTACCGGGGTGCGGCTGGGGTACGTGGGGGTCGTGTGGCCCTCGATCCGGTTCTCCGACGAGCCGATACCCGACTTCGACCCCCGTGGGGCCGTGGGCGGGAGCACGGGCGGGGCCGGGGGTGCGGGCGGCGCCGGGGGTGCGGACGGCGCCGGGGGTACGGGCGGCGCCGGGGAGCCGGGCCACGGGACGGCGCTGGACCCGCTCACCCGGCGGGCCCTGGGCGCGTTCTGGCCGGGCCGGGCCGCGGAGCTGGACCGGATCGCCGAGCTGCTGGAGGAACGGCCCACACAGGAGGGCGACTTCACCGAGTTCGGTGCGCTCGTACGGGAGCTGGCCGGGGTGGACGGGGTGGGTACGGGCGACGATCTGGCGGCGGCCTTCGCCCCGCGCGAGGTGCCGGACTTCCTCAGCGGGGACGTCCTGCGGGTGTGCCGGGAGTTCACCGACGCCCTGGCCGAGGCGGGCGCCACCTTCCCCCGGGACCGGCCGGGCGCCGGGGACTCCCCGCATCACGGGTTCTCGGCGGGCGGCGGCATGCGGACGCTGTGGAACGGCGCCAAGGAGATGCTTCGCCAGGCGACGTACTACCAGATGAAGGCGCGGGCCGGGGTGGTCGGCGAACACGGCCTGGGGCCGCTGCTGGCGGAGCTGGCCGGCCGCCGCCCGGCCCTGCGGGTGCACCTCATCGGCCACAGCTTCGGCGGCCGGGTGGTCTCCTTCGCGCTGCGCGCACTGCCCTCCGGGGCGCGGAACGTGAAGTCCCTGACCGTCCTCCAAGGGGCCTTCTCCCACTACGCGTTCGCCGACAGCCTGCCGCACGACCGGGGGCGCGGCGGAGCCCTGCGCGGGCTGCAGTCCAGGGTCGACGGGCCGCTGACGGCCTGCCACTCCCCCTACGACTCCTCCCTGAAGGTGTTCTATCCGCTGGCCTCCCGGATGGCCGGCGATTCGGCCGGACTCCTCGGTTTCGACGAGCGGTGGGGCGCGATCGGGCACGACGGGGTGCGGGGGGTGCCGGGAGCCCCCCGGCTGACGCTGGACGCGGCGCTGCGCGACGGCCTGCCCGCCGCGGGCTGCGTCAGCGTGGACGCGGGATCCGTGGTCCGGCGCGGCGGGGCCCCGTCGGGGGCGCACAGCGACATCTGCCACGAGGAGCTGGCCCGGCTGGTGGTGGCCGCGGGGCGCATGGGGCGCTGACTTCCGGCCATGTGCCACCCGTACGCCTCGACCGCCCCCGCATGCGCCCGCACAAGTCCGGGCATGTTGGGCACACGGCGCCGGTCCTGTCGGGAACACAGCGCGGCGGGCACGGCGCCCGGTGCTGGGCGCTCGGCGGAGGTGAAGGTGTATGGCGGGATTCCGGAGTCTGGCCCATCAGGTGCGCGACGCGCGCAACGACAGGGCCCTGCGGCGCCACTCGCTGCGCCGCTGCCTGGAGCGGTTCGCCCCGTACGGGCACCGGGCGACCTGGTGGCACCTGTGCGACCGGCACGGGATCGGCCCCGAGGACCGGGCGGCGGACCCCTCGCGGCTGGTGGCCGCGCTGGAGGAGCTGGAGGAGGCGCGGGCGGTCTGGCTGGAGTACGAGCGCCAGTTCGCGGCGCGCCGGCGGCGCGAGAAGCACGACGGGCTGCGACGGCCCGAGTGGGCGTGGAGCGGCAGCGGGGACGCGGTCGTACGGTGTGCCGATCCGGGCGTGCGGCCGCAAGGGGCGCTGGGCGAGGTGCTGAGACGGCTGGTGGAGGCGCTGGAGTCGGAGCCGGGGACCGGGTGTCCGGTGTGCGGTGAGCGGGAGTTGCACTGGCCGGTGCCGATGCCTCCGGCGGTGGCGGCGAAGGCCGTGGCCCGGGCGACGGGCCCCGCCACGGCCGGCGGGCCCGGCGAGCCGGCCAGCGCCCCGCCGCACTCCGGATGGGCGTGGGACGGGCCGGTGTGCGCGGGCTGCGGCATCGTGGTGCCCAGACCGGCGCTCGCGCAAACGGCGCTGCAGGAGGCCGACCTGGCGGGAGCGGCATGAGCCGGGCTGGAGCGGGGCCCGGCGGGGCCGGAGCCGGGGCGGGAGCTGGGGCCGGAGCTGGGGCCGGAGCCCGGGCGGGAGCCGGGACAGGGCCTGGGGCCGGAGCCCGGGCGGAAGCCGGGGCGGAAGCCGGGACAGGGCCCGGGGCCGGAGCCCGGGCGGAAGCCGGGGCGGAAGCCGGGACAGGGCCCGAGGCCGGAGCCCGGGCGGAAGCCGGGGCGGAAGCCGGGACAGGGCCCGAGGCCGGAGCCCGGGCGGAAGCCGGGGCGGAAGCCGGGACAGGGCCCGAGGCCGGAGCCCGGGCGGAAGCCGGGGCGGAAGCCGGGACAGGGCCCGAGGCCGGAGCCCGGGCGGAAGCCGGGGCGGAAGCCGGGACAGGGCCCGGGGCCGGAGCCTGGGTGGGAGCCGGGCCCGTTCTGGTGGTGTCGCTGAACGGGTCACGGGCCGCCGCGGACGGCGTGGCCGTCCCGATGAGCCCCGAGGACCTGGTGGATGCCGCCCGGGCGGCGGTGGCCGCCGGGGGCCGGGAGCTGCTGGTCCACGCGCGCACCCCGTGCGGGCGCGAGAGCCTTTCGCCCCGGGTGGTCGGACCGCTGCTGGAAGCCCTGCGCGACGCGGGCCTCGGCGGCGGCAGCGCAGCCGGGTGCGTGGCTTTGGCCGTGGCCGTGGCCGTGAGCGTGGGGTCCGAGCCGGACCCCGCGGGGCGGACGGCGCGGGTGCGGAGCTGGACGGTGCTGCCCGACCGGGCGGTGGTGCGGTTCGCGGAGCCGGGGGCCCGGGAGCTCGCCGAGGCGCTGCTGGAGCGCGGGGTGGCGGTGGACGCGGAGGTCCCGGTGGGCGGGGATCCCGGTCCGTCGGCGCGGTTCCTCGCCTGGCCGGTACGGGATCCCGCGCGGGTCCGGCTCGTCGCCGAGCTGGCCTCCGCCGACCCGGGGCCGGTCGCGGAGCTGCTGCGCAGGCTGCCGCCGGTGCCGGTGCTGCTGTTCGGGCGGGGAGCGGCGGCCTGGCCGGCGCTGCGGCTGGCCGCGCGGTACGGCACCGGTGCGCGGATCGGCGTAGGAGACGTGCTGCACCTGCCGGACGGGCGGCCGGCGCGGTCGAACGCCGAGCTGGTCGCGGCGGCGGCCGGAGTGCTGGCGGCCGGCGCCGCGACGCTCACAACAGCCGGGAGCCGGTGAGGCGTTCGCCGAAGACGTCGTCCGGGTTGGAGAGCGCGCAGTTCTCCAGGGAGAGGCAGCCGCAGCCGATGCAGTCGGTCAAATGGTCCCGCAGGCGCCCGAGTTGAGCTATCCGCTGATCGAGCTCGGCACGCCAGCTCGCGGAAAGCCGGGCCCAGTCCTCGCGGTTGGGGGTGCGGCCTTCGGGGAGCTGGGCGAGTGCGTCGCGGATGCTGGCGAGCGGGATGCCGACGCGCTGGGCGGCCCGCACGAACGCCACGCGGCGCAGCGCGTCGCGGCTGTAGCGGCGCTGGTTGCCGGAGGTGCGGGTGCTGCTGATCAGCCCCTTGGTCTCGTAGAAGTGCAGCGCCGAGACGGCCGCGCCGCTGCGGGCGGACAGCTGGCCGACGGTGAGCTCGTGGACCTTTTCGGGAATCTGCGGCACACCGCCGAGGGTAATGGGCTGGACCGGGATCCGGGGCCCGGCACCTCATTGACAGATCCACGAGGGTCCCAGCATGCTGAGCAAGCGCTTATTCGCCAGGGAGAGGTACGGGTATGTCCGAGCCGAGGATCTTCACGTCCGCCGAGGAGCTCACTGCCGGGATCGGCGCACCGCTCGGCCCCAGCCAGTGGCTGGAGGTGGACCAGAAGCGGATCGACCTCTTCGCGGACGCCACCGGGGACCACCAGTGGATCCACGTGGACCCGGAGCGGGCGGCGTCCGGACCCTTCGGTTCGACGATCGCGCACGGGTACCTGACGCTGTCGCTGCTGCCGAGCCTGGTGCCGCAGATCATGCAGGTCGAGGGCATGAAGATGGGCATCAACTACGGGGTCAACAAAGTGCGTTTCCCGGCGCCGGTGCCGGTCGGCTCCCGGCTGCGCGCGATCGCGCTGATCACCGAGGTCGTGGAGGCGGGCGGCGGGGTCCAGGTCTCGGCCACGGTGACCGTCGAGCGCGAGGGCGGCGAGAAGCCCGTGTGCGTGGCCGAGTCGGTGTCCCGCTACTACTTCTGACCCGCTACGCCTTCGGACCGGCTCCCGGCCCGCCCGAACCCACCATGCGGAGCACGAGGCCGGCGTAGAGCGCGCCGACCTCGTCGGGCGTGCGGCGGCCGTCCGCGCTGAACCAGCGGGCGACGTCGATGCAGAGCGACAGCACGGCGAGGGTGGTGCCGGGGACGTCCGGGACGAAGAACTCCCCGGTCGCGACGCCGTCGGCGAGGATGCGGCGGATGGCCGCGTCGCTCTGCCGGCGCAGGGCCACGATCTCGGAGCGGTGTTCCGGAGCCAGGGCATCGAGCTCGTACTGGACCACGCGCGCGGTGGTGTGATGGGCCGCGTGCCAGCCCACGAAGGACCGTACGGCCGCGTCGAGCCGCTCGGCGGCGCTGCCGGGGCCGCCGGCCGCGGTGTCCAGGATCTCCAGGGCCTTGTCGTGGCCGATCCGGCTGATCCGGTGGAGCAGTTCTTCCTTGGTCTTGTAGTGGATGTAGAGCGCGGCCGGGCTCATGCCGGCCCGCCCGGCGATGTCCCGCGTGGTGGTGGCGTGGTACCCGCGCTCCGCGAAGGCCTCCACGGCGGCGACGAGCAGCCGCCGCGCGGCGTCGGGGGTGACCTCCGACCACGGCCGGTAGCCACCGGTCTCCTCCACGCTGTCCATCGCTCACTCACCCTCGTCCGCCTGCAGGAATGAACAGCTTACCGGAGGGTGATGAGCAAGCGCTTAGCGATCCTGGGGGGCGGGCTGCTTCGGGACGGCGAAGGGGTCGTAGCCCGTCATGATCTTCTCCATCCGGGCCTGGTCGACCCGGGTGACGATCTGGGTGACCTCCTGGCGGTCGCGGATCACCTTGGCGAGGGTGAAGGCCGAGGTGGTGAGGTAGAGGACCGCGATGCCGAGGAAGGCGCGGACCCAGCCACTCGCCTCCAGGTTGTAGATCCCCAGGGCCACCGCGCCGATCGCGATGCCGAAGGAGGCGACGGCCTGGGCGTAGTAGGCCCCCGTGTTCTGCTGCTTGACCGGTGTCTCGTTCATGGGTCCAGCTTCGGGCGGGCCGGGCCGCGGCACATCCGTGCGCGTACTCACGTACGTACTCAGAGACTTCGGGGCCTCAGAGACTTCGGGGTCTCGGAGACCTCGATGCCTCAGAAGGCCGAAACCCCGGTACGGGCGCGGCCGATGAGGAGCTTCTGGATCTGGCTGGTGCCCTCGTACAGGGTCATCACGCGGGCGTCGCGCAGCAGCTTGCCGGCCGGGTACTCGTCGATGTAGCCGTAACCGCCGTGCACCTGGAGGGCGTTGCTCGCGGCGCGGACCGCGGCCTCGGAGGCGAAGAGCTTCGCGGTGGAGGACTCGGTGGCGAAGGGCAGTCCGCGGTCGATCAGATCGGCGACCCGCCAGGTCAGCAGCCGGGCGGCGTCCACGTCCACGGAGATGTCGGCGATCAGCTCCTGGACGAGCTGGTGGTGCGCGATCGGCTTGCCGAACTGCTCGCGCTGGGCGGCGTAGGAGACGGCCGCGTCCAGCGCGGCCTGGGCGATGCCCACACAGCCCGCGGCCACCGACATCCGGCCCTTGGCGAGGGCCGACATGGCGACGGAGAAGCCCTTGCCCTCGGGGCCGAGCATCGCGGAGGCGGGCACGCGCACGCCGTCGAGGGCCAGTTCGGCGGTGGCCTGGCCGCGCAGGCCCAGCTTGCCGTGGATCTCGCGGCGGGTCAGGCCCGGGGAGTCCGCCGGTACGAGGAACGCGGAGATGCCGCGGTGACCGGGGTCCTCGTTCGTGCGGGCGAAGAGCAGGACCACGTCGGCCCAGGTGCCGTTGGTGATGAACATCTTGCTGCCGCTGATGACGTACGCGTCGCCCTCGCGCCGGGCGCGGGTGGTGAGGGCGGCGGCGTCGGAGCCGGTGCCGGGCTCGGTGAGCCCGAAGCAGCCGAGGGCTTCGCCGGAGCACAGGCGGGGCAGCCAGGCGCGCTTCTGCTCCTCGCTCCCCCAGGCGGCGATCGTCTTGGCGACCAGGCCCAGGGAGACGGAGACGATGCCGCGCACGGCGGAGTCTCCGCGGCCGAGTTCCTCGGTGACGAGGACGTAGGAGAGGTGGTCCCCGCCGGAGCCGCCGTACTCCTCGGGGACGGTCAGGCCGAGGAAGCCGACGGACCCGAGCTTCTTCACGATGGCCCGGTCCACGCTCTCGGCGCGGTCCCACTCGGCGGCGTACGGGGTGATCTCCCGCTCGGTGAACGCGCGGGCGAGATCGCGGACGGCGGACTGCTCCTCGCTGAGCTCCAGATTCACCGGGCACCTCCGGGCGGGACGGGATCGGGTGGGACGAGATCGCACGTTAATTACCACCGCTAGTTTAAATGCGGCAGGCCTTACTATGTGGCGCATGGCCAGACCGCGCAAGCCCCTCCTCAGCAGATCCCGCATCGTCGAGGTGGCCGGCGCCCTGGTGGACGCCGAGGGGCTGGAGGCCGTCTCGACGCGGCGGCTGGCGGCGGCGCTGGGGGTCAGCGGGCCTTCGCTGTACAACCATTTCCGCACGAAGGACGAGATCCTGGACGCGGTCGCGGACGCGGTGAGCGCGCGGGTCGACCTGTCGATGTTCGACGCCGGGGACGGCAGGGAGTGGCAGGTCGCCCTGCGCGACTGGGCACACTCCTACCGGGCCGCCCTGTCCGACCATCCGAACATCGTGCCGGTGCTGGCCCGCGGCCCGGGACGCAGGCCCGCCGGGCTGCGGGTGGCGGACGCCGTCTTCGGGGCGATGACGGCGGCGGGCTGGCCGCCGGCGCAGGCGACCCGGATCGGCGCGCTGATGCGGTACTTCATCCTCGGCTCGGCCGTGGGTTCCTTCGCCCGGGGTTTCGTGGACGACGAGACGGCATACGACCCGTCGGACTACCCCCACCTGGGCCAGGCCCACCTGCTGGCGGAGCGCCAGCACGAGGTGGACGAAGGCGCCTTCGAGACGGGTCTGGCGGCGCTGCTGGACGGACTGGCCCTGCAGTACGCGGCGCTGCGGGAGACCGCCTGACGGGGGGGCCGTACCTGCTGATGAGCGGCGAGCACCCGGTCGGCCTCGCCGTCGTCCGCGGCCTGTCCGGCCCCACGCGCGTGCTCAACAGCTTCTTCGTCGTGCGCGGGGCCCGGAGGTCCGGGATCGGGATGCGTGCCGTTCAGGCAGTGGTGGCCAGGCACCCGGGCTCCTGGGAGGTCGCCTTCCAGGACGCCAACACGGCCGCCGTGCGCTTCTGGCGCCGCGTCGCGACCGAGATCGCGGGCGAGGGGTGGACGGAGGACCGCAGGCCGGTTCCCGGACGGCCCGACCTGCCGCCCGATGTCTGGATCTCCTTCAACGTGCGCGCATGAGAGCGGGCGAGCGTACGGGGGCGGCCGCATGAGCGTGAGCGCATGACCGCGGGCGTCCGCCCGGCGAGCGTCTTCTCGCCGGGCGGACGCGGGCGGATCCTTCGCCGCCCGGCCGACGTTAGAAGATCACCAGCGAGCGGCCGCCCTTGCCCGCCAGCATCGCGTCGAAGGCCGCCGGGATGCCGTCGAGGGTGATGCGGTCGGTGACGAGCGCGCCGAGGTCGAGGCGGCCCGCGCGGACGTGGGCGGCGATCACCGGGAGGTCGCGGGCGGGGTCGCTGTTGCCGTAGACGCAGCCGGTGAGGGTCCGGGCGAAGTGGAAGATCTCCAGGGCGTTGAAGGTGACCTGCTGCTCCTTGCCCCCGATGCCGACGACCGTCGTACGGCCGCCGCGCCGGGTGGACTCCCAGGCGGCGCGGATGCTCGCGGCCCGGCCGGCGCACTCGACGGCCACGTCCGCGCCGTGGCCGCCGGTGAGGGCGCGGATGTCCTTGGCGGTGGTCTCGGAGGCGAGCAGGAACTCCGTGGCTCCGGCCGCCCGGGCCAGCTCCTCCTTGTCCGGGGAGACGTCCACGGCCACGATCGGGCCCGCCATCGCGATCCGGGCCGCCTGGAGGGCGGCCAGACCCACGCCGCCGGCCCCGAAGACGGCCACCGACTCGCCGGGGCGGACCTGGGCGCTGTGGTGGACGGCTCCGTAGCCGGTGAGGACCGCGCAGCCGAGCAGCGCGGCCTCGGCGAGCGGGATCCCGGCGGGGGCGGGCAGCACGCAGTTCGCCGCGACGACCGTCTCCTCGGCGAAGGCGGCCACGTTCAGCCCGGGGTGCAGCTCGGCGCCCAGGGCGTCGTGGGCGTACACGGCGCCGACGCCGGTGAGCGCCTTGGCGCAGAGCCAGACCTCGCCGATCGAGCAGTGGTGGCACTGCCCGCAGGACGGGGCCCAGTTGAGCACCACCCCGTCGCCGGGTGCCACGTGGGTGACGCCTTCGCCCACGGCGAGGACCGTGCCCGCGCCCTCGTGTCCGAGGACGGCCGGTACGGGGACCCGCATGGTGCCGTTGGTGAGGGAGAGGTCGGAGTGGCAGACCCCGGCGGCGGCGAGCCGCACCCGGACCTGGCCGGGGCCCGGCTCGGGCAGCACGATGTCCCGTATCTCCAGCGGGGCTCCGACGGCGGGCAGGATGGCGGCGCGGACCATGATCGTCGTCTCCGTGGGTGCGAGGTGGGTGGGTGGGGCCAGCGGGCGGGCTAGAACTGCAGGGACTTGGTCTGGAGGTACTCGGCGAGGCCGTGCGGGCCCAGCTCGCGTCCCACGCCCGACTTCTTGTACCCGCCGAAGGGCGCGAGCGGGTTGAAGCGGCCGCCGTTGATGTCCACCTGTCCGGTGTCCATCCGGCGGGCGAAGGCCACGGCCGTCGCCTCGTCCGCCGCCCAGACCGCCCCGCCCAGCCCGTAGTCGGTGCCGTTCGCGATGGCCAGGGCCTCGTCCTGGTCCGCGTAGGGGAGGATCGACAGCACGGGGCCGAAGATCTCCTCCTGCGCGATGGTCATGTCGGGCGTGACGTCGGCGAACACGGTCGGGGCGATGAAGTAACCCTGCTCGTACGGCGCTTCGGGCCCGCCCGCGACCAGGCGCGCGCCCTCCTCCACGCCCTGGGCGATGAAGCCGCGGACGCGGTCGCGCTGCTTGGCGCTGACGACCGGGCCGAGGCGGGTGGCCGGGTCGAGGGGGTCGCCGGAGGCGTACTTGGCCGCGGCGGCGGCCGCGAGGGTGACCGCCTCCTCGTACTCGTCCCGGTGGACGAGCATGCGGGTGAGGGCGTTGCAGCTCTGGCCGGCGTTGTTCATGACGTGGCCCACGCCTGCGGAGACGGCCTTGGCGAGGTCGGCGCCGGGCAGGATGACATTGGCCGATTTGCCGCCCAGTTCCAGGGCGACCCGCTTGACGGCGGCACCGGCGGTGGCGCCGATCTGCTTGCCGACGGCGGTGGAACCGGTGAAGGAGACGAGGTCGACCCCCTCGTGCGCGGCCAGGGCCTGGCCGGTGACCGGGCCGGTGCCGGTCACCAGGTTGAAGACCCCGGCGGGGATCCCCGCCTCGTGCACGGCCTCGGCGAAGAGCTGCGCGGTCAGCGGGGTGTCCTCGGCGGGCTTGAGGACGATGGTGCAGCCTGCGGCGAGAGCGGGCGCCACCTTGGCGACGATCTGGTGCAGCGGGTAGTTCCAGGGGGTGATCGCCCCGACGACGCCGACCGGCTCCAGCAGCACGGTCGAGTTCCCGATCCGCTCCTCGAAGGCGTACGAGGCCCCGAGCTCGGCGTACGAGGAGGCCACGGCGATCGGCGCCCCGACGTGGACCATCTCCGAGAACCCGAGCGGAGAGCCCAGCTCGGCGGTGATGGTCTCGGCCATCTCCCCCTTGCGGGCGACCAGCACGTCGCGCAGGGCCCCGATGAGGGCCGCCCGCTCGGCCGGAGCCGTGGCCGCCCAGGCCGGGAAGGCCGCGCGGGCCGCCCGTACGGCCGCGTCCACGTCCTCGGGCGTTCCGGCCGGGACCGAGGCGATGGGCCGCTCGTCGGCCGGGTTCAGGACCTCGATGCGGTCCTGGCCGAGGGCGGCCCGCCACTCGCCGCCGATGTACATCCCGTCATGGGCCTTCATGGCAATCCTCCCGAGCACGCGCGGGCGCGTGGACCTGTAGACCTGTCGGCCTGTCGACCTGCTGTAGAGCTGCTGTGGACCTGGCGTCGCCAACACCCTACAAACTAGCGCCGGTAGTTTTGTGTGCGCCAGGGGCGGACGGGGTCAGATGATGCCGAAAAGCATCCCCGCCGCCAGGACCACCAGGGAGGTCAGGGCCGCCCACTTCACGGTGAACCGGGTGTGGTCGCCGAACTCGACCTTGGCCATGCCCACGAGGACGTAGACGGCCGGAACGAGCGGACTCGACATGTGCAGGGCCTGCCCGACGAGGGAGGCCCGGGCGATTTCGAGCGGGGAGACGCCGTGGGCGGCGCCCGCCTCGGCGAGGACCGGCAGGACGCCGAAGTAGAAGCCGTCGTTGGACATGAAATAGGTGAGGGGAAGGCTGAGCAGGCCGGTGACCAGGGCCATGTGCGGGCCCATGCCCTCCGGGATGGCGCCGACGAGCCAGTCGGCCATGTGCTTGACCATGCCGGTCCCGGTGAGGACCCCGGTGAAGACGGCGGCGGCGAAGACCATGCCGGCGACGTTCAGGACGTTCTCGGCGTGGGCGGCGATCCGGGCCTTCTGGTCCGGCATGTGGGGGAAGTTGACGGTGAGGGCGAGGGCGGCACCGAGGAGGAACAGCACCGGGATCGGGAGCAGTTCCATGATCATGGCGGTGAGCAGCGCGACGGTGAGGCCCGCGTTGAACCAGTAGAGGCGGGGGCGCAGGGTCGGGCGGTGCGGGTCGAGGCCCTGGAAGCCGTCCCCGGCGGGGACATCGCCCTCGGAGGGGACCTGCGGGGCGGGTCCCGTGGACCGGGCGGACGGGATGGACGGGCGGGACGGGGTGGACGGGGTGGAGGCCTCTGGACCGGTGGGCGTACGGGATGCAGCGGAGGCCGCGGACCCCGTGGAGGCCGTACGCGTGCTCCCGGGGGCGGCCGGGCTCGTGACGGCCGCGACCAGGAGGTCCCCGGCCGGCTCATCCGACCGCTCGGGTCCGGCGGGGAGGGTGAGCAGGCCGAGGCGGCGGCGTTCCTTGACGCCGAGGACGTAGGCGAGGGCGAAGACGGAGAGCAGGCCCACCGCGAGCGCGGGGATCATCGGGACGAAGATGTCGGCGGCGTCGAGCTTGAGCGCGGTGGCGGCGCGGGCCGTGGGGCCGCCCCAGGGCAGGGTGTTCATGACCCCGTTGGCGGTGGCGGCCACTCCGGTCATGACCACCAGGCTCATTCCGAGGCGCTTGTAGAGCGGGTACATCGCCGAGACCGTGATCATGAAGGTGGTCGAGCCGTCGCCGTCGAGCGAGACGATGGCGGCGAGGACGGCGGTGCCGACCACGACCCGCATCGGGTCGGCCTTGCAGAAGCGCAGGATGCCGCGGACGATCGGGTCGAAGAGGCCGACGTCGATCATCACGCCGAAGTAGACGATGGCGAACATCAGCATGGCGGCGGTCGGCGCGAGCTTGCCGACCCCGTCGATGACGTAGCCGCCGAGCTGCGCGCCCTGTCCGGCGAACACGCAGAAGAGCGCGGGGATGAGGACGAGCGCCGCGATGGGCGACATTTTCTTCAGCATGATCAGGACCAGGAAGGTCGCGATCATGGCGAAGCCGAGGAAGGTCAGCATGTGGGGGAACCTAGGTGCCCCCTGCTGGCGCCAACAAGACGTCCGGGCGTGAGCAATACGAGCAAAACCCCAGCTCAGGGGATGGGTGTCAGTTCGACGGGGAAGCCGTTGAGCACGGCCGTACCGGAGAGCGGGTCGAGCCGGCTGCCGTCGAGGAGCTGGTTGACGTTGACTCCGGGCGCTGCCGCGGCCACCGACAGGCGGGTGCCGGGCCGGTCGTGGCCCCAGCCGTGCGGAAGGCTCACGACTCCCCTGCGGAGGCTGTCGGTGATCTCCACGGGCACCTCCAGGCTGCCGCCGTCGGCGGTGATCCGGGCCGGGCGGCCGTCGGTGAGGCCGAGCCGTGCGGCGTCGTCCGGATGGACCTGCAGGGTGCAGCGGTTGGAACCCCCGGCGAGGGCCGGGACGTTGTGCAGCCAGCTGTTGTTGGACCGCAGGTGGCGGCGGCCCACGAGGACCAGGGCGGCGGGCCGGTCGGTGAGCGTCGCGCGCAGCCTGGGGAGTTCGGCCGCGATCGGGTCCGGGAGGAGCTCGATCCTGCCGCTGCGCGTCTTCAGCAGGCCGGGGAGCCGGGGGCGCAGGGGGCCCAGGTCGATTCCGTGCGGGTGCGCGAGCAGCCGCTCCAGCCCGAGGCCGGCCGGGGCGGCGGGGACGGTGGGGAGGGCAGGGTCTGTGGGGTCGGCCGGGGCCACCGGGTCGGCCAGGGGGGCCGGGTCGCCCGGGTCGGTGGCGGCTCCGGCGAACCGGTCTCCGTAGGGGCCGAGGCGGAGCATCAGGTCGAGGCGGCGCTCGGGGCCGGTGGCGCCCGCGAGCAGCCCGGCGAGGCGCGCCGGATCCCGGCCGCGCAGGGGGGAGTCGGGGTCGGCGCACTCCCGGGCGAGGGTGGTCCCGATGGCCAGGTCGTCCACGGCGACGGGATCGGTTCCGTGCAGGCCGGAGACGGCGAGGACGAGACGGGCGTGGATCTCGCACTCGTCCATGCGCCCGTCTTCGAGGGGGACGGCGGGCGGCGAGTAGCGGACCTGGTTGTGGACGGCGAAGGTGTTGAAGGCGAAGTCGAAGTGGGCGCTCTGCGAGGGCGGTGCGGGAGGCAGGACCACGTGGGCGTGGCGTGAGGTCTCGTTGAGGTAGGGATCGATGCTGACCATGAAGTCGAGTCCGGCCAGGGCCGCGTCGAGGCGCCGCCCGTCGGGGGCGGACAGCACCGGGTTCGCCGCGATGGAGACGAGGGCCCGGATCCGCCCCTCCCCCGGGGTGTCGATCTCCTCCGCCAGCGCGGACAGCGGGAGTTCGGCCTTGGCCTCGGGGTGGCCGCTGACCCGGCTGTGCCAGCGGCCCAGGCCGAAGCCCTTGCCGGGTCCGGCCGGCCGGGGTGCGCGGTCGGTGGCGGACAGCGGGAACAGGGCTCCGCCCGGCCGGTCCAGATTGCCCGTCAGGACGTTCAGCACGTCGACCAGCCAGCTGGCGAGCGTGCCGTATTCCACGGTGCAGCTGCCGATCCGCCCGTAGACGGCGGCGGTCGGCGCGGCCGCGAGGTCCCGGGCCAGTGCGCGGATCTCCTCGGCCGTGAGGTCGCAGGCGGGGGCGACGGCCTCGGGAGTGAAACTCCCGAGGGCTTCGGCCAGTTCCCCGATGCCCTGCACGTGTTCCGCGAGCACGCCCGGATCGGCCAGTTCCTCGGCGAGCAGGGTGTGGGCCAGGGCGGCGAGCAGCAGCGCGTCGCTGCCGGGGCGCGCCGCGAGGTGGCGGTCGGCGAGTGCGGCGGTCCGGGTGCGGCGCGGGTCGACGACGACGAGGGTGCCGCCCCGGGCGCGCAGCGCCTTGAGCCGGCCGGGGAAGTCGGGGGCGGTGCACAGGGAGCCGTTGGACTCGAGCGGGTTCGCCCCCAGGAGCAGGAGGAAGTCCGTGCGGTCGAGGTCCGGGACGGGGATGGCGAAGGGATCCCCGAAGAGCAGGCCGCTGGAGACGTGCTTGGGCATCTGGTCGAGGGTGCTGGCGGTGAAGAGGTTGCGGGTGCCGAGGGCCTTGAGGAGCAGGGGCGGGTAGAGCTGGCCGGCCATGGTGTGGACGTTCGGGTTGCCGAGGACGACGCCGACGGACTGGGGCCCGTACGCCGCCGCGAGGGCGGGGACGGCGTCGGCGACGGCCTGGAAGGCCTCCTCCCAGGTGGCCTCGCGGAGCCGGCCGTCGCGTCGCACCAGGGGGGTCCGCAGCCGGTCGGGGTCGGCGTCGAGGCCACCGAAGGCGGCGCCCTTGGGGCAGATGAAACCGCGGCTGAACACGTCGTCGCGGTCCCCCCGGGCCCCGGTGACGGTGGTGCCTTCGATGGTCAGCGTGAGCCCGCAAGTGGCTTCGCAGAGGGGGCAGATGCGCAGGGCGGTGCGGGGCATGGGCCCTCCAGGGGCAGCAGGCTGCGGCACGGGCACGCGGCACGGGCACGGGGCACGGGCGCCGGACCCGCGCGGGCGGCACCGAGCATACCGACCGGTAGGCACGGTGGGGAGGTCCCGCGCGGCACGGAATCCCGGAAGGGGGACGGCGCGGGTGCGGTGACGGGTGGCGGACCCGCCGCGATTTCCCCCTCACCGGCCTGCCCGGCCGCCCCGCGCATTCCCGGCGACCCTCCCCTATCCCTACTGTTATCCCAGGTCAGCGGCGCCCATTGGGCCTTCTGCTGACGCAATTCGGCACCCTTGGTCGGGAAAGCACATTGCCCCTGCGGGGAGGGGCGGATTGGATTGCCGAATGACATCCATGCTCGACGGTTGTACGCCCTGGCCCGAGGAATTCGTCGACTACTACTGGGCGTCCGGCCACTGGCGGGGCAACACGCTGGACAACCTGCTGCGCGGCTGGGCCCTCCAGTACGGGCCGCGGACCGCGCTCCTCCACGGCGACACCCGCCTCACGTACGCGGCCCTGAACCGCCGCGCGAGCCGGATGGCCGCCGGGTTCCGGCTGCGCGGCCTGCGGCCCGGGCAGCGGGTCGTGGTCCAGCTGCCCGACGTCCCCGAGCTCGTCGTCAGCGTGTTCGCCCTGATGCGCGCCGGCGTGGTCCCCGTGCTGTGCCCGATCTCGTACCGCGCGCCCGAGGTGTCCCACGTCGTCCAGGTCTCCGAGGCCACCGGCTACATCGGCCCGCCGACGTACCGGGGCTACGACCACACGGCGATGGCCGCCGGCATCGCGGCCCGGGGCCCCTTCCTGCGCCGGGTGTTCACCTTCGAGGCGCCGGGCGCCTCGGACCCGTACGGCGGTTTCACCACCGACCCGTCGGGCTGCCACTACTTCCCGCTGCACTCCCTCGACTCGCCGCCCGAACCGGCGCTCGCGCTGAGCGCGGGGCAGGTGGCGCTCCTCCTGCCTTCGGGCGGTCCCGGCGAGGTGCCCGGGCTGGTTCCGCGGACCCACAACGACTACGCCTACCAGGCGCGGGCCGCGGCCGAGCTGGTGTCGCTCGGCCAGGAAGACGTGTACCTCTCCGCGCTGCCCGCCGACCTCAACCTCGCCTTCGGCGGCCCCGGGATCATCGGCACGCTGACCGTCGGCGGCACCGTCGTCATGGTCGAGGACCAGGACCCCGGCGCCTGCCTGGCGGCCGTCGAGCGCGAGCGGGTCACCGTCGCCGCGCTGACACCGGCCGCGGCCCGGCTCTGGCTCGACGCGCGGGCCGGGGTCGGGGTCGGGGCCGAGTCCGGGGTCGGGGCTGATGTGAGCAGCCTGCGACTCGTACAGATCGGCGGCAGCACCCCGCCCCTGGACCGTGCGACCGCCGAACGGGTGGGCGCCGAGTGGGAGTGCGGCCTCCAGCAGGCCTTCGCCGCGGCCGAGGGGCTGCTCTCCCTCACCCGGCCCGGCGACCCGGACGAGACCGCGCTCACGACGCAGGGCCGTCCGCTCTCCCCCGACGACCAGATCCGCATCGTCGGCGCCGACGGCGAGGAGCTCCCGGCCGGGGAGCCGGGCGAACTCCTGGCCCGCGGCCCCTACACCGTGCGCGGCTACTACCGGGCGTCCGGCCTCGACGCGCGTTCCTTCACCGCCGACGGCTACCTGCGCACCGGCGTCCTCGCGCGGCGCACGCAGGACGGCAACCTGGTGGTGACCGGGCGCGTGGAGGGTGCCGCGTGGCTGCTCGGCCGGCAGGCGTAGCCCCGCCCTGTCAGTCCAGGACGCGCGCGAGGTAGGCGTGCATCATCGCGCGGGTTTCGGCGACGATGCCGGGGTCACCTGCCGGGTCGTTGCGGAAGGCCAGCTGGATCAGGGCGTCGGTGGCCTCGACCGCGACCAGGACGGCCCGTTCCAGGACGGCGTCCGGGGTCAGGGCGAGGTGGCTGCCGAGGAGCTCGGTGAGGCGGACGGCCACCAGGTGGTTGGGGTCGGATGCGGGCCCCTCGGACGGCGGCGCCGGCACCCCGAAGTCGACGAGGGCGAAGCCGGGCACGCTGCGCTTCATGACCAGGTACTCGTCCAGCACCGCGTCGACGACCGGGCGCCAGTCGGTGTCCGGGAGGTCCGCGAGGCGCCGCTCGATGCCGTCGGCGTAGTGGTCGAGGTTGCGGTGGGCCAGCGCGATGGCCATGGCCCGCTTGTTGCCGAAGAACCGGTAGACCGAACCGATCGGCACCCCGGCCCGCTGGGCCACGGCCCGGGTGCTGAGGTTCTCGTACCCGGTTTCGTCGAGGAGTTCCGCACAGGCGTCGAGGATCCGCGCGAGGCGGTCGGCACTGCGCTGCTGGATCGGTGTCCGGCGCAGGGGGTGGGCTGGGGGCACGGGGTCCATCATGCCGCTCCTGGGTCCACGCGTCGGCGGCGGTACCGGTTCGGCCGTCTCAGTTCAGCAGCAGGCTGAGCCCGCCCACCGTGTACGTGATCATCAGCGCGAGCAGCGGCAGTTGCCCGGCCACCGCCTTCGCCGGCGGGAAGAGGCGTACGGAGCGGTCGTGCGCGGCGATCACGCCGAGGACGTGGCCGGTGACGACGGCGATCACCTGGAGGGCCGCGAGACCGCCCGGGCCCAAGGGGGGCAAGGGTTCCGGGGCGTTGTCAGTGCCCACTGCGATGATTACCGTGCGTGGCCCCTCGGTGACCAGGAGGGAGAAGTAGTGGGCGACGAGATAGCCGAGGGCGATCGGCACGAGTGAGTGGGCGAAGGCGGTCAGCGGGCCGGGGTGCGGGCCGCAGACGAGCCGGGTGAGCGCGGCGCAGAGGCAGTAGAGGGCGGCGACCAGGGCGATGGCGCCGACGAGTCCGAGGGTGGCCGCCGCCGTGCGGCCGAGGGGGGAGGTCTGGATCGTGTTGATCCACGCGGGGTTGTCGGAGAAGCCGTCGTAGGCGGTGGATCCGAGCAGGACGCAGACGGTGGCGACGAGTCCGGGCTGCTCGGGCGTCGCGTCGAGTCCGTGGAAGGGGTTGCGCAGGACGAGTCGGCCGTCGCCGCGACGGCCCAGGGGGGAGAGCCGGGCCAGGAGGGCGGAGTACGCCTCGAAGGCGTCTCCGTCGGCGAACCAGCGCTCGCCGTAACGGGCGGCGAACAGCAGCTGGATGGCGGCGTAGCCGGTCAGGGCGATCAGGAGGGTGGGGGTGGCGGCGGGATCGGGAGAGACGAGTTCGAGCCAGGTGAAGCCGAAGAGCCCGACGGCGGCGGGCCATTGCCCGAGCCGGGCGGGGAGCGGGCGGTGGTTTCGGGACTCGGGTCGCGGTGGCCGCGGGGGCTGCGGGCCGGGGAGGTCCGGCACCGGGGCGAGGTGCGGGGCCGGGAGCCGCGGGCTCCGAGGGGAGCACGCGCAGGCGGCTCCGGCGGCAGCCGCGCCTGAGGGGCGGCCCGTACGGAGCTTCCCCGCCGGCAGGGTCAGCAGCCGGTGCAGGGCACGGAGCGGGTTGACGAGGCGCCAGACGGGGCCGAAGAGGAGGGAGGCGGGGACGAGGCCGACCCAGAGCAGGACGTAGACGGCGCCGGGAGCGGGGTTGCGGGCGGGGTCGTCGGGGCCGAGGAGGAGGTACAGGAGGACGGCGAGCGCGGCCGCGAGGCCGAGCCCGCGCAGGACGGTGCGGGTCGCCGGCGCGTCGGCCACCCGCTGGAACCCCGCGGGCAGGGCCAGGCCGGAGCGGTCGCCGCGGAAGCGGGAGGCGGACCAGAGGAGACCCAGCGCGAGGAAGGAGACGAAGAGCGCGGTGAAGGCACCGGCGAAGGCGTAGAAGGGGGAGATCGGCAGATCGTGCTGCGATCCGATCCCGTGCGCGAGCACGGTGAGGGGATCGCCCGACTGAAGAACCACCCCCTGCCCGCCCCCGCCACCGAGCACCCCGTACGGGACGCCCCCCGGCCCGCCCCCGGTCACCACCGGCCCACCGGGCCGGGAACCGCCGCCCGACGGCGGGGCCGCGCCGGGGCCGAAGCCGGGGTCCGGGGCGGGACTGCGGGGTGGGGTGGTGGGGTCATTTGACGAGGAGTTGGGTCAGGACGAGGTGGGACTCGTGGGTTTCCACCTCGTACAGGCCCGTGCGGTCGGCCGTCAGGGTCAGGGTGGCCTCCTGGTTGGCCGGCAGGGCGAGTTCCTTGTCGAAGCCGTGGACGTGCAGGGTGTCCGCCCGGTCGCTGGTGACCCGTAGGGCGACGCGTTCGCCGCGCGTCACCTCCACCCGGCCCGGGGCCGGGCTGACCTTGCCCTCCCGCACGGTGATGGTCACCGTACGGTCGGCCTGCGCCGGTGGCGGGGACTGGGCCGGGGAGTGGGAGTGCGTGGGCTGGGCTGATCCGGGGGCGAGTTGGAGGGTCGCTTCGACCGGCTTGCCCGCCACCGCCCAGGCCGTGTGGTCGTCCGCGTAGAGGCGGACGGTCAGGGTGTGCGGGCCGCCCGACGGGACCTGCGCGGCGGGGAGGTGGAACCAAGGGCCGTACAGCCGGGCCAGTTTGCGGCCGTCCAGTTCGAGGTGCGCGTGCCCGGCGCCCGGGAGGGCGGCGCCGCCGACGCTGTCGGGGGTGAAGTGGAAGTTCGTCACCGTCAGCTGGAGGTTCCAGCCGTCCTCGGAGTCCGGCCGGGCGGCGAGCCGGACCTCCGGCGCGCCCTCGGCCGGGACCTCGCGGAGCCGGTGGCCCGCTCCGTCGTCGGCGGTGAGCAGGGTGCCGACCTTCCCGGAGGCCTGCTCATGGGTGGTGCCGGGCTTGTGGTGGGTGGTGGCCCGGCCGCCGCAGCCCGTCGCCGCGCCGCCGGCCAGGAGCAGGGCCAGGGCGATCAGCGCCGTCGCCCGGCCGGCCCGGCCCGTCCGGCCCGCCCGGCCCGTCCGGTGGGCGCGGTGTGGCGGCGTACCGCAGGCGTCGCACCAGATCCGCCGTTCGGGGCGGTCGTCCAGGGGGCTCTGGCGACTCTCGTGGCCCGTCACAGCCGGTCTCCCCCGACGCCGGGGCCGGCTTCCGCGCTGCGGGTCGGGGCCGGGCCCGCCGGGACGGGGACCCGGTCGCCCGCCGGGTCTCCGCCGGGGCCTGCCGGGCGGGCCGGGGTGCCGCCCGGGCGGGCGGCGGCGATGACGGCCCACAGGACCCAGACCACCGCGACGAGGGACCGTATCCAGGCCGGGCTGAGCGGGATCCAGGGGATCATCAGGACGGCCTTGTCGAAGGCGTCGAGGAGGGTGAGCGCACCCAGCAGCAGGGTCAGGCGGGCCGGCCAGGGGCGGGTGGGCCGCAGGGCGAGGCCGGTGCCGGTCCACCACAGGCCGAGGCAGAGCAGGGCCAGCGCCGGGACGAAGGTGCCGACCAGGCCCATCGTGGAGCCGGCCACGTCCAGGGCCAGGCCGGCGAGGCCGAGCAGGGCGGCCGCCGTGCCCAGCCGGGAGCGGCGCAGGCGGCGCCACCACAGGAGGCCGCCGACCAGGAGGAGGACCGCCGCGACGGCGAGGGCGAGCTGGGTCTCCACCCGCTGGAGGCCCCGGGAGCCGTACCAGTCGCAGCCGGCCGGGAGTTTGCGCGCCTGGACGCTGTAGTCGGCGCAGACCAGGAGCTGGGCCAGTTTCACCGGTTCGCCGGCCAGCCGGGCCGAGCCGCCGGAGACCGCGCCGCGGCGCTCACCGCACTGCGGGAGCGTGCCCGGGGTGGAGCCGTCGGGGCCCTGCTGCCAGCAGTTGCCCCGGCCCTGGCCGTCCCACCAGACGTCCATGCCGTTGGGGCGGGAGGCGCCGGACTTGTCCTTGCCCAGGATGTTGCCGGCGTAGCGGTTGTGGTGGGAGGTGTCGGCCTGCTTGGACAGCTCCTCCTCGCCGCGGATGAAGGCGGGCACGGCCGAGAGGAAGAAGCCCGCGCGCCGGTGCCCGTACACCCAGTTGTTCTCGTAGAGGTTCCAGTTGCCGCCGGCGGTGATGATGCCG
Source organism: Streptomyces sp. NPDC051563 (assembly GCF_044454225.1). Lineage (NCBI taxonomy): Bacteria > Bacillati > Actinomycetota > Actinomycetes > Kitasatosporales > Streptomycetaceae > Streptomyces > Streptomyces sp. NPDC051563. The sequence continues at coordinate 74,345 of NZ_JBITDL010000016.1, read as the reverse complement.
GTGCCGGGGGGCATGGAGATCTGCGGGCAGACCACCCCCTGTTCGTAGCCGCGCTCGACGGGCGGCTTCGCGCAGGTGCCGTCCGCGACGTAGGGGTAGTAGTCGGCGTTGTTGTCGTGGATCAGGTTGCGTTCGAAGCGGGCGTGGTTCTGCGGGAGTCCGGGGTGGCCGGGGAAGGCGCTGTCCATCGAGGCGCCGCCCATGTTCTGGTCGAACTCGTTGTCGTGCACGTACACCGAGTCGCCCGCGGTGCCGGAGTAGCCGACCATGTTGTGGTGGCTGCGGCAGCCGGTGATCTCGATGGAGTAGCGGGGGACGTCGTAGCCGCGGCCGTCGTTGATGTTCGAGGCGCTGCCGGGGTAGATGCCGGAGTCGCCGTTGCCGTAGGACTCGCAGTTCTTGTACAGCCCGTGGTCGCTGGCGAAGGTCAGGAAGCCGTACTCGTCGTTCCAGCGGGTCAGCACGTCGTCGATGACGAAGCCGTCGCCCGCGAGGACGTACAGCGAGTTGAAGGTGGTGCGCTGGGCGGTGAAGTTGCGGAAGTAGATGCCGTTGGACTTGTCCGCGCGGATCGCGTTCAGCTTCTGGTACTTGGCGTCGATGACCACGTCCTGGCGGGAGGCGCCCGTGCCTTCGATCTGGAGGTCGGTCTTGCCGAGGATGGCGACGAGGTTCTGGTTGTGGCGGCAGGCCACTTGCTGCTCGTACGTCAGGATCTGGTAGCCGAGCGAGGAGTTGGGCGCCTTGAGCGAGGCGCACTCCCCGGTGGGCTTGGGGAGCGAGGGCTCCTCCTCGTAGAGGCCGGGGAGGATCGCGATGTTCACGCCCGGGCGGTCCACGGCGTCGACCGCCGCCTGGAGGTCGCGGAAGCCGTTCTTCTCGCAGCGGTCGTAGAGGGCGAGGTTGCGCTGCCTGAGGGCGTCGGGGAAGGCGGATATCCGGCGTTCGAAGGCGGGCCGGTCGGTCTTGCAGACGATCAGGTCGGGCTCGCCCGCGCGGTAGGCGGGGACGGAGCCGGTGCCGTCGGGGAGCTCGACGGGGCGCTCCTCGTGCGCGCTCGCGGCGGGCGCGGCGACGAGGAGGGACAGGAGCGCTAGGAGGGCGGCGAGGAGCGCCGCCGGCACGGCAGGAAACCTGCGGGTCCACGACATGCGCGTGAGAGTAGAGCAATGTTCATCTTTTGGGATCCCCTCCCGCAGGAAAAGGGCCCCGGGGAGCCCGAGTCGTCGCCCGAGGCGCAATCCGAGGCACAACCCGCCCGCGCGGCCCCGCCGCCGCCCGCGCCACCCCGCCCCCGCCCGCGTCCGCCCGCCACCCGGCCGACTGACCGGAATGCCCCGTTGACGCGCGGGCCCGGGAATCCTACTGTCAGGCATAGGATTCCTTCGGCAGACCGGGAGCGTGCAATGAGCGGCGGCAGCGAGCAGGCCAGGAAGACGGCGGAGGGGCTGGAGTACCTCACCGGCTTCGGCAACGAGCACAGCTCGGAGGCCGTGCCCGGCGCCCTGCCGGTCGGGCGGAACTCGCCCCAGCGCTCCCCCCTCGGCCTCTACGCGGAGCAGCTCAGCGGCAGCGCGTTCACCGAGCCGCGTTCCCACAACCGCCGCTCCTGGCTCTACCGGATCCGCCCGTCGGCCGCTCACCCGCCCTTCACCCGGACCGGCAACGGCGCCCTGCGCAGCGCGCCCTTCGCGGAGGCCCCCGCCGACCCGAACCGGCTCCGCTGGAACCCGCTGCCCGACCCGGCCCCCGGTACGGACTTCCTGGCGGGCCTGTGGACCCTCGGCGGCAACGGCGACGCCGCCCAGCGCTCCGGGATGGCCATCCACCTCTACTCCGCCAACGCCTCCATGACCGACCGGGTGTTCAGCGACTCCGACGGAGAGCTGCTGATCGTCCCCGAGCGCGGCGGTCTGCTCCTGCGCACCGAGTTCGGGCTGCTGGGCGTCCGGCCGGGCGAGATGGCGCTGATCCCGCGCGGGGTCCGCTTCCGGGTGGAGCTCCAGGACGGGAACGCCCGCGGGTACGTCTGCGAGAACTACGGGCGCCCCTTCGAGCTCCCCGACCTGGGCCCGATCGGCGCCAACGGGCTCGCCGCCGCCCGCGACTTCCGCGCGCCGGTGGCCTCGTACGAGGACCACGAGCGTCCGACCGAGGTGGTGAACAAGTTCTGCGGCAACCTCTGGACCGCCACCTACGACCACTCCCCGCTCGACGTGGTCGCCTGGCACGGCACGCACGTCCCGTACGTCTACGACCTGCGCAGCTTCAACGTCCTGGGCTCCATCAGCTACGACCACCCCGACCCGTCGATCTTCACGGTGCTGACCTCGCCCTCCGACACGGCGGGCCTGGCGGGCGTGGATTTCGTGGTCTTCGCGCCGCGCTGGCTGGTCGGCGAGGACACCTTCCGCCCGCCGTACTTCCACCGGAACGTGATGAGCGAGTACATGGGGCTCATCGACGGCGCCTACGACGCCAAGGCGGAAGGCTTCGTGCCCGGCGGCGGCTCGCTGCACAACATGATGTCCGCGCACGGCCCCGACCGGGAGACCTTCGACCGGGCGAGCGCCGCCGAGCTGAAGCCGCAGAAGATCGACGACGGCCTGGCCTTCATGTTCGAGACCCGCTGGCCGATCACCGCCACCGCCCAGGCGGCCGGCGCCGACCACCTCCAGGGCGGATACGACGACGTCTGGCAGGGGCTGGAGCGCCACTTCCGCGCCTAACATCACGAGCACGAACACGCGCATGCCGCGCGGCGCCGCCGCCGCGCCCACACCGTCCTACGGAGAACCACCCGTGACCGCCTTCGCCCCCGACTCGCTGGTGCTGAACCGGAAGCTGCCGCTCTGGTACCAGGTCTCCCAGTCGCTGCGCGCCTCGATACTCGGACGCACCGCGGACGCCTCGCTGCGCCTGCCCACCGAGGAGCAGCTCGCCGAGCACTACGGGGTGAGCGTGTTGACCATGCGGCAGGCGCTCAAGGAGCTGGAGACCGAGGGCCTCATCAGCCGCCACCGGCGGCGCGGGACCTTCATCGAGCCGGGGGCGCTGCGCGGGGCCCCGGTCCGGCTGCTGGGGTCGGTCGACGCGATCGTGGCGCAGCAGTCGGGCGACCGCACGACGATCCTCGGGTGCGAGCGCACCGCCGTGTCCGGGGAGCTGCTGGAGCACTTCCCGGACACCGCGGAGGTGGTCACGTACCGCAGGCTGCGGCACGACAGCGAGAGCGGCGAGCCGACCAACTGGGCCGAGAACGCGGTGCGTCCGGAGCTGGCCGACGCCATCGGCCTGGCGGATCTGGAGCGTTGGCCGATGACGAAGGTGCTGCGGGACATCGCGAAGGTGGACATCAGCCGGATCACCGACACCGTGGAGGCGCGGCTCGCCGACCCGCTCACCGCCGAGCTGCTCCAAGTGCCCCTGCTGAGCCCGATCCTGCACTACACGGGCGTCACGTACGACGGCTCCGGGCGGGTGGTCGACGTGGCGCGGATCCGGTACCGCGGGGACCGGTTCTCCTTCACCGTGACCGTCGACGCGCACTGACGCCGGACGCACGCAGGCTCCGGACGCTCACCGGCGCCGGACGCACACCGGCGCCGCACGCTCACTGACGCCGCACGCTCACTGACGCCGATCCGCCGGGCGCGCGGGCGACCGGCTATTTCCGGTCCTCCTCCGCACCGCGCTCGCCCTCCGCCTGGGACGGCGTGGTCCGCTGCGTCTGGGCGTGGCGCAGCCCCCGCTGCTTCTCGTCCAGGTCCTCGTCGAGCCGCTCCCCCTCGGCCTGCGACGGGGTCGAGTACTCGTCGTACTGGCTCATGTCCGCCTCCCGGGGCGTCGAGTTACCGGGCAGATCCCTACATAAGGAGCCTAACGCTCCGGCCTGGACGCGGCCCGGCCACCGGGTGGCGTCGCTACCATCGGCCGGGTGAGCGCTGACGCATCCCCGCGGGACCCGCTGCTGGACGATCTGATGCCCTGGGCCGTGGGCCCCCTGCGCCTGGGCCGGGCCTGGGTCGCGGCCCCCGATCCGGCGACCCTGCGCGCCCGGTGGGCCGCCCTGGCCGCCGCCGAGGGTCCGGAGCGGGAGCGGCTGTTCCGCCCGACCCGGGCGCGCACCCCGGGCGCCGGGGCGGCGGCGCTGCCGGGCCAGCGTGCCGGTTCCACCGCCCGGTTCGCGGACACGCCCGGGCCGCGCCCCGACCCCGTACGGATCCTGCGCGAGCCCTTCGACGAGCAGTGGCTGCTGCCCGACCAGCGGCTCATCGACGCGGCCCGGCCGGAACTGTGGCGGGTGCTGGACGAGCACCAGCTGTTCGCCGTGGAATCCGCGCAGCCGGCGGAGCTGCTGGTCACCGCACACCTCCCGGCGGGCCGGCTCGGCCGGATCCGCCCACTGCACCGCCGCCCGGGCGGCGCCGAACCCAATCTCGCCCCCGGGCTGACGCACCTGCTCGGCGAGCGGTACGGCACCTGGGTCGCCCCCGAGGACGTGCTCTGCTGGATCCTCGCCGCGGGCCGCCCCGGCCCCCGGGGGTACGAGGTCCCCCTCACCGCCGATGCCGCGCGCTGGCGGGCCGGGCTGGAGCTGGGCCACCGGCTGTTCTCCGTCCGGCTGCGCGGTGCCCGCGGCGGGGAGGCGCCCCGGCTGCCCGGCGGGCGCCGGCCCTACGTCCGCTCGGCGCTGCCCGCCTGGCCGCGCGAGCTCTCGTACGACCCGGGGAGCGAGACCCTGAGCGTCGGGAGCGGGGACGCCGGTGGCGGCGCCGCCGTCGGCACCGTGTCGCCCGTGCCCGCCGGGGCGTGGGAGTACGAGGCGCAGGGCGTCCGCGTCCTGGAGTCCTGGTTCGCCGCCCGGCTCGCCCACCGGGACCCGGAGGCCGAGGGGCTCGACGCGGTGGGTCCGGCGCAGTGGCCGCAGGGCTGGACCTCGGAGCTGCTGGCCCTGGTGACCACCCTGGCGCTGCTCGCCGAACTGGAGCCGGAGCGGGCGGCGTTCGAGGTGGGGCCGGTGCTGGGTCCTGCGGAGCTTCGGGCGGCCGGGGTGTTGCCGGTGCCGGGCTGGGCCCGGCGGCCGGCGTCCGTTCTGGACCACCAGGAGGAGGGGCCGGGCGGGCAGTTCGCGCTGCTCTGACCTCGCGGGGGCGGAGCCTGGCGCTCCGGGGGGCTCCGGGGGGGCTCCCGGGGCCCGCCCCGGCGGGATCGTGGCAGCGGGCTGCGCCCGGGGGCGCGGGGGCGCGGGGGCGCGGGGTGCGTGCGCAGGGCTGCGGCGGCCCTGCGGGGCGGAGTTCCCCTACCCGCCCTTCCACCGTTCCCCGGGCTCCGCCCGGACCCGCGCCTCAAACGCCGGCGCGGCTGGGGGTGTCCCCGGGCCCTCAAGCGCCCGACGGGCTGGGAGGGGTACCGGGCTGCGCCCGGACCCCCTGGGGCTCCGCCCCAGACCCCGCGCCTCAAACGCCGGCGGGGCTGGATTTACCGGACCCCGGTCCTCACAGGCCGGCGGGGCTGGGTTTCCCGACCCCGGTCCTCAAGAACCGGCGTGGCTGGATTCCCCCGAGCCCCGGTCGGAGCCGGTTCGGGCGCTGCCAAGGGTGACAGACCGGGCCGGACCCGGTAGGCAGGGCGCATGACTATCGAGCCCCTTCCCCTCGACGGGATCACCGTCGTCTCCGTCGAGCAGGCCGTCTCGGCGCCGTTCGCCACCCGGCAGCTCGCCGACCTCGGCGCTCGGGTGATCAAGGTCGAGCGGCCCGACGGCGGGGACTTCGCGCGTGGGTACGACACCGCCGCGAACGGTCTCGCCTCGCATTTCGTGTGGGCCAATCGGGGGAAGGAATCGATCGCGCTCGACCTCAAGGACCCGCGCGGGCGGGAGGTCCTGCACGGGCTGCTCGGCGGGGCCGACGTGTTCGTGCAGAACCTCGCCCAGGGGGCCGCCGCCCGGCTCGGGCTCGACTCGGCCGCGCTGTGCGCGCGCTACCCCCGGCTGGTCGCGGTGGACGTCTCGGGCTACGGCCCCGAAGGCCCGTACGCCCACAAGCGGGCCTACGACATGCTCGTCCAGTGCGAGGCCGGCCTGGTCTCGGTGACGGGCACCCCGGAGCAGCCGGTCAAGGCGGGGATCCCGGCGGCGGACATCGCGGCCGCCATGTACGCCTTCTCGGGGGTGCTCGCCGCCCTGCTGCGGCGCGGGACCACCGGGCGCGGGGGCAGGGTGGAGGTGTCGATGCTGGACGCGCTGGCCGAGTGGATGGGGCATCCGCTGCACCACACCGTGCACGGCGGGGAGCAGCCGGTGCGGACGGGCCTCGCGCACGCCGTGATCGCACCCTACGACGCCTACGCGACGGCGGACGGGGACCGGGTGCTGCTGTCGGTGCAGAACGACCGGGAATGGCGCCGTCTCGCCGAACAGGTGCTGGAGCGGGCGGAGTTGGCCGATGACCCGGGGTTCGCGACGAACTCCGCGCGCACCGCGAACCGGGAGAAGACCGACGCGGTGGTCGCCGAGGCGCTGGGCCGGCTGGGCGCGGACGCGGCGATCGGGCGGCTGGAGGCCGCGGGCATCGCCTGCGCACGGCTGAACTCGGTGGCACAGCTCGCCGCGCACCCTCAGCTGGAGGCCCGGGACCGCTGGCGCGAGGTGGGCTCGCCCGCGGGGCCACTGCGGGCCCTGCTGCCGCCGATCGGACTGCCCGGCGGCGCGGCACCGCACATGGGTGCGGTGCCCGCGCTCGGCGAACACACCGAAGCCCTCCTGCGCGCCCTGGGGATGACGGGCGAACAGATCGCGGCATTGCGCCGGGACGGCGTGGTGCGCTGACTGGGCAGGTTCGACCGGGCATGGCCGGTCGGGCCGGGTCGCTCGGGCCGGGGGCCGAACGGCGGCAGTGCGGCGGGGGGCGCGAACGCCCCGTGGCGCGGACGGTTACGAACGGCGGCTGCCGAAGAGGGTCCGCCGCAGTCTCCGCAGCGGCGCGAAGAGCGAGACGCGCGCGCTCCGGCTCCGCAGCCGGTGCGTGTGATCGCGCGAAGTGAGCTCGCGCATCAGCAGCGTCGCCTCGGCGGTCTCGCGGTGCGGGACGGCGGGACCGCCGAGCACGGCAAGGTGACGGTCGAGGCGCGAACTGGTCGCACCACTGCCGCATGTGATGGCAGGCACGCGAGGCGGCCTGCTGCGCATTGCTATCTGTTCCATGTCTCTCCCCACCCGTATGAGGGCACCCGGCCCACCGGGCAGGGTAACCCTATCGTCCCCACGTTGTGCGCGGGTATCCCGGTGGTGTGAATTGCCCGTGTGGCGAGCGGGAGTTGACGATTACTCAGCGGAGTCGATCGTCACTCTCCGCGAAACCCGGCGGAGTTCGGCGGGTTCGGCGGAGTTCGGCGGAGTTCGGGGGCCGGGGAACCGCATCGGCGCCGGCGGCGTGACTCCTGTCGTGACCGGAGCCACGGTGCGCGCTCTGCGCTAACTTGGAGTGATCGTCCGGTAACGCTCTTGGGGGCGCGCGTGAATGAGGCTTTCGGTGACTGAGTCCGCGGCGGGCGGGGACGGCTCCGGCGACCGCGTCATCGCCGGACGCTACCGCCTGCTGGGTCCGCTCGGCCGCGGCGGGATGGGCATCGTGTGGCGGGCCCGGGACGAGGTCCTGGGGCGCGAGGTCGCCGTCAAGGAGGTGCGGGCCCCGGCCGGGATGGACGAGGCCGAGGTGACCCGCATGTACCGGCGCCTGGAGCGGGAGGCCTGGGCCGCGGCCCGCGTCTCGCACCGGGGGGTGGTCACCGTCTACGACGTGGCCACCGAGGACGGCCGGCCCTGGATCGTGATGGAGATCGTACGGGGGCTCTCGCTCGCGGAGGTCCTGGAGGGCGACGGGCCGCTCACCCCGCAGCGGACCGCGCACATCGGCGAGCAGGTCCTGGCCGCGCTGCGCTCCGCGCACGAGGCGGGGGTGCTGCACCGGGACGTCAAACCGGGCAACGTGCTGATCGCCAACGACGGCCGGGTGGTGCTCGGCGACTTCGGGATCGCCAGCCTGGAGGGCTCCAGCGCCATCACCATGACGGGCGAGGTGGTCGGGTCTCCCGAATTCCTGCCGCCCGAGCGGGCGTTGGGGCACGAGCCGGGTCCCGGGTCGGACCTGTGGGCGCTCGGCGTGATGCTGTACCTGGCCGTGGAGGGGGTTTCGCCCTTCCACCGGGAGTCCGCGGTGGCCACGCTGCGGGCGGTCGTGGACGAGGAGTACCCACCGCCGCTGCGGGCCGGGCCGCTGACGCCCGTCCTGGAGGGGCTGCTGGTCAAGGATCCCGAGGAGCGGCTGTCCGCGGCCGAGGCGGCCCGGATGCTGCGCATCATCGGCGCGGGCGGGACCGTACGGGCCTTGGGCGGGCCGGTGCCGGGGCCCGCACCGACTCCGGCGGGGGCCGAAGACCCGACCGCCGTGATGCCGCACCGGTACGGCCACCCGACACCGCCGCTGCCGCCGCGCGGGACCGGGCCGGCGCCGGCGCTCTCCCGGGAGAGCGCCGGGAACGGGGAGGGCGGCGGGAACGGGGCCGGGCTGGTGCTGGGCGGCGGGATCGCGGTGCTGCTCGTGGTGGTGGCCCTGCTGGGATGGCTGCTGCTGAAGGACCGCGACACGGGCGGGGACGGCGGGGACGGACCCATCACCGGCCCGACCGTCACCCAGAGCGCTCCGCCCTCCCCGACCCCCTCGCCGAGCGCGTCCGCCTCGCCCTCGGCCTCACCCTCCCCCTCTCCTTCCGCTTCCCCGTCGGCCACGACGCCGGGCGTCACCCTGTCCGCCGTCCGGGCCGTCCGGGACACCTACCGCGGCGCGTGTCCGGCGCCCGCCGCCGAGGCACCCGCCTTCACCGCGACCGTGGCGGCGGACCGGACCCCGGCGGTGGTGGAGTACCGGTGGGCCACGCGCAGCGGGCAGACCTCCGGCCCCGGCTGGCAGACCCTCGCCCTTCCGGCGGGCGGGCCGGAGAGCGTACGGCTGGACCACACGGAGCTGACGCACTACCAGGACGCCACCTTCGAGGACGCGGTGCGGCTGGAGGTCCGGGCGCCCGCGGAGGTGGCCTCGGACTGGATGGAGTTCTCGGTGACGTGCGAGGAGGAGACCCCGACAGCCGGGGCCTCCTCCCCTGGTACGGCCGGACCGACCGCCTCCCCGTCCGCGAACCCGGGTCCGACGGCCAGTCCGTGACCCGTCAGGCCGCGCCGGTGAAGACGGGCAGGTAGCCGCCGGACTGTCCGGCGGCGGTCGGGTGGTAGGACTCGCCGATGTTCAGCCAGTTGAGGCTGTGCAGCCATTCACTGCCGGAGCAGATCTCGTGCCCGGTGAAGGCACCGGCGACCGAGGCGAAGGCGAAGCCGTGGTTGGCGGCGCGCTTGGCGATGGCGGCGTTGAGGTAGTCGGAGGCCCCGTTGATGGCGGTGCGCTCGCCCTCCGACAGCCCGGCCACGCAGGTGCCGTTCAGCTTGTAGAAGCGGGGATAGCCGAGGACGACCACGCGGGCCGACGGGGAACGGCTGTGGATGGCGTCGTAGACCTGGTCGAGCTGGCCGGGGAGGGTGGAGTCCACGTACGCCTTGGCCTGGTTGACCCGGCTGACGCAGGTGGCTTCGGACTGGAGCACGCAGGTGGTCATGACGTCGGAGAATCCGGCGTCGTTGCCGCCGATGGTGATGCTGACGAGGTCGGTCCCCGCGTTGAGCGGGGCGAGCTGGCCGCTCATCACGTCACCCGTACGGGCACCCGAGCAGGCGGCGAAGGAGAAGGTCTGGGGGGCGTGTGCGGCGGCCCAGAGGGCCGGGTAGGCGCGGGTGGTGCGCTTGCAGTTCCCGCTGGCGCTGTCGTAGTTGCCGGCGCCGACGCCGGAGGAGTAGGAGTCACCGAGGGCGACGTAGCCGAAGTCGGCGGCGGCGGTGGCCTGACCGGCTCCGAGGAGGGCCGCGCCCGCGGCGAGTAACAGGGCAGAGGTCAAGGCGGCGAAACGAGGCATTCTCATGCTCATGTGTGCGGCTCCTTGTGGGGGTTACTCCGGAGTTACTCCTGAGTCCGTGGTACAAGGAACCGGGGTCCGCTGGAAGTGTCCATGCCAAGAATGTTCGGGGTGGACATGCGGCGCGAATCTTCACCCGCACGGCGTTTGAAGAGGCGATCGCGCCACCCGATCCAGCGAAACACGGGTGCATGAGGCCAGTTCGTGCCGGATCATGGGCGCCATGCCAGCCAACCCTCAGGACGCGCTGCCGATCCGGCTCAACGTCGACGACAGCGACTCCCCGTCGGACGTCGTCGACGCGCTGTTCCTCGGCCGCTTCGCGTCCGGCGAGCAGCCGCACTCGCACAGCGTGTCGATCGACCGGGTCAAACCGGGCGCGACCCTGCTGCCGCCCGGGGCCGCGGTGCTGCGCTCCGCCCGCGACAGCGACCGCAGCGCGACGCTCGCCGAGGGCGAGGGCTGGACCATGCTCGTCTCCCGCTGGAGCCGGGGCGCGGACGTCACGGTGACGGCGGTCAGCGAGGAACTCGCCGCCGGTGTGCTCGGCGAGGCCACGGAGGGGGCGCAGGACGAGCCCGAACCGCAGCCGGAGAACGTGGCGATGGGCTTCTGGTACGTCTCCCCGCGCCGCGGCCCCTACCGCACGACCCGCCAGATCGCGGCGGGCACCTGGGACGAGGTGCGGCCCAACTACACGGCTCCGGTGGCCGGGGCGATGGACCGGCTGATGAAGATCACCCCCGACGACATCGCCGGCCGGCTCCTGCTGCTGCACGGCCCTCCGGGCACCGGGAAGACCTCCGCCCTGCGCACGCTCGCCCGGTCCTGGCGGGACTGGTGCCAGGTGGACTGCGTCCTGGACCCGGAGCGGCTGTTCAACGACATCGGCTACCTGATGGACATCGCGATCGGCGAGGACGAGGGCACGGCGAAGAGCCGCTGGCGGCTGCTGCTGCTGGAGGACTGCGACGAGTTGATCCGCGGCGAGGCCCGGCACACCGCCGGCCAGGCGCTGTCACGGCTGCTGAACCTCACCGACGGGCTCCTCGGCCAGGGCCGCAACGTCCTGGTCGGCGTCACGACCAACGAGGACCTGGAGCGGCTGCACCCGGCGGTGGTCCGGCCGGGGCGGTGCCTCGCCCGCATCGAGATCGGCCGGCTGACGCACCGCGAGGCGGTGGACTGGCTCGGCACCGACGAGGGCATCTCCCGCGAGGGAGCGACGCTGGCGGAGCTCTACGCCCTGCGCCGCGGCGGGTCCGGGCCCGCCGCCCTGCTGCCTCCGCAGGGCCACGACACGGAGGCCGGGCTGTACTTGTAGGTGCGCCGCGCGCACGGCGGGGACAATGGGGGCGCGGCCGAAGGCCCCCACCGGCCGTCCGCACCTCCGGGGGACCCACGAACAGGAGAACGCACCGTGCTCGAACCGGCGCAGGAGAATCCCTTCCCCGACAGCCACGTCCTCGGCGAGGGCCCCGAGCCGCACCCGCAGCTCCAGCCGGTGCTCGGCCTCATCGGACGCTGGCACGGCCGGGGCAGCGGCGAGTACCCGACCCTGGAGCACGGCTTCCGGTACGAGCAGGAGATCAGCTTCAGCCACGACGGCCGGCCCTTCCTCGTCTACGAGTCCCGCGCGTGGCTGATCGACGGCTCCGGCACGGCCGTGCGGCCCGCGGGCCGGGAGAGCGGCTGGTGGCGGATCCTTCCCGACGCCTCGGTCGAGGTCACGCTCGCCCACCCGACGGGCATCGTCGAGACGTACGTCGGCCGGGTCTCCGGCACGGAGATCGAGATGGCCACCGACACGGTGGGGCTGACCCCGCGGGCCAAGGAGGTCACCGGCATGCGCCGCCGGTACGCGCTCCAGGACGGCGGGCTGACGATCGTGCAGGAGATGGCCGCGGTGGGCCAGCCCATGCAGCACCACCTCCAGGCCCGGCTGTTCCCCCGCAAGGACTGAGCCCGGCCCCGGCGGGCATGCCCGGCCTGTCAGGCCCGTCCGCCTGACCCGCCCGGCCCGCCTGACCGCCCGCCTCTGCTGTCAGCCCCGTCCGGCTGTCAGTCCCGTCCGGCTGTCAGTCCGCGTACCGTGCGCGCAGTGCGTCCAGCGCCGCCGCGGTCGCCTCGTCGAAGGTCAGGCCCAGCCGCCGCGCCCGCTCCGCGTAGGCCTGTGCGGCGGTGGCCGCCTCCCGGGCGGGACCGTCGCCGGAGGCCGCCACGAAGCTGCCCGCCCGGCCGCGCGTCTCGATCACGCCGTCCGACTCCAGCGCCCGGTACGCCTTCGCGACCGTGTTCGCCGCCAGCCCCAGGTCCTCCGCGAGCCCGCGGACCGTCGGCAGTTTGAACCCGGCGGGCAGCCGGCCCGCCCGCGCACCGGCGGCGATCTGGGAGCGCAGCTGCTCGTAGGGGGCGGCGGCGCCCGCCGCGCCGTCGATGCGGATCTTCAGATGCGGAGAAGTCGAGGTCACGCGGGCGATTGTCCCCCATCCGCCGGGAAATTCGCAGGCGCACGGAGCCCTGCCGCCCCTACCGTCGCCAGGTGATCACAACCATCCGGGATCTGCGCCCGAACGACCTGTCCGACGCCGAGTCCGTCGTACGGGTGCGCCGCGCCGCCCTCCCCTTCATGATCAGTACCGCCCGCGGGGTGGCCTTCGAACTGGCCTCCGCCCACCCCGACAAGCGCTACCGCCTGCTCGTCGCGGAGAACGCCGACGGCCTGGTCGTCGGCACCGCCCAGGTCGGGATCGTGTACGACAGCCCCGAGCCCGGCCAGGGCTTCGTCAACGCCTACGTCGACCCCGCCCACCGCGGCCTCGGCGCCGGGGCCGCCCTGCTGGGCGCGGCCGAGGAGCACCTGGCGGCCGCGCGCGCGAAGGACGCGTACGCCTGGGTCCTCGACGAGCCCCCGCACCGCGCCTTCGCCGAACACCGCGGCTACCGCGCCTCCCGCTCCGCCCACTTCCTGCGCCTCGACCTCGCCGCGGCCGGCCTGCCGGCGCTTCCTGGGGAGCTGCCGGACGGGGTCGAGCTGCGCCCCGGGACGGCCTTCACCGCCGATCCGCGGCCGCTCTTCGAGGCCGACGCGGCGGGGACCCTGGACGAACCGGGCGACGTCCCGGTGGAGTTCGACGACTACGAGGACTGGCTGCGGGGCACCTGGGAGCACCCGTACCTCGACCGGGAGCTCACCACCGTGGTCCTGGTGGACGGCGAGGTGGCGGGCTTCACCGCCGCCCACACCGACGGGGCCGGACGCTACTCCTCCGCCATGACCGCCGTCCTGCGCACGTTCCGCGGCCGGGGACTGGCCCGGCTGGCCAAGACCGACTCGCTGCTGCGGGCCCGTGCGGCCGGCTGCACCGAGGCGTTCACCGGGAACGACACCGGCAACGCCCCCATGCTCGCCGTCAACGCCCGGTTCGGGTACGAGGTCTGCGCCACGGAGACCCGCTTCGCCAAGCAGCTGTGACAACGGGAGGCGCCACGATGCAAGGAGACACCGCGATGACCGGACGACTGACGGTCGCCCTCACCAAGGCGGGCCGTACGAAGATCCGTTACCCGGCCGAGCTGGTGGCCGACACGGGCACCCGGATCACCGTACGGGCCCCCTGGGCGGCCCCCGGGGTGCGCGACTTCGGCTTCGTCCGCTTCGAGCCGGGCGACGTGTTCACCGAGCACTTCTGGCGCGACCGCTGGTACGCGGTCAAGGAGGTGCGGACGGCCGGGGGCGTGCTCAAGGGCTGGTACTGCGACGTGACCCGGCCGGCCGCGGTGGCCGACGGGGTGATCCTGGTCGAGGACCTGGACCTCGACCTGTGGGTGTCCGCCGACGGAAGCTCCGTACTGCGGCTGGACGAGGACGAGTTCGCCGCGAGCGGGCTCGCCGGCACCGATCCGGGGGCGGCCGCCCAGGCGGTACGGGCCCTGGACGCACTGGAGGCCCAGGCCCGATCGGCGGCCGGTCTGGCGGCGCTCCTCACGTGAACCGGGGCTCCCCCGGGGGCTGTGCGGCCGCTTCCTGTGGGCCCGCTTAGTGGCTCCTTAACGGGGCCCTAAGGATCGGCTCCAGGGCCCCGAACCCCGTGGAACCCGGCTTCCGGACGGTTAGTTTGGCTGGGCCAGGGAGGGCCGGAGGCGGCGCCGCGAACCCGTGAGGGGCGGCGCCGCACAGCCCCGGTCCTCCGGCGCACCCACGACCCGCGCAGCCCTGTGCCGTGCCCAGAGGAGATTCACCATGCCCGCACGCCGTACCGCCGCCCGCATCGCAGCCGGACTCGCCCCGCTCGCGGTGGCCGCGTACGCCGTCGCCCCGGCGGCCGCCCACGGTTCGATGACGGACCCGGTCAGCCGGGTTGCGGCGTGCTACGCGGAGGGCCCGGAATCCCCGAAGTCGGCGGCCTGCAAGGCGGCGGTCGCGGCGAGCGGCGCGCAGGCGTTCTACGACTGGAACGCGGTGAACATCGCCAACGCGGCCGGCCGGAGCAAGTCCCTGATCCCGGACGGACAGCTGTGCTCCGCGGGCAACGACAAGTACCGGGGGCTGGACCTGGCGCGCGCCGACTGGCCGGCCGGCCCGATGGCGGCGGGCGCGCACACCTTCCGCTACAAGGGGACCGCCCCCCACAAGGGCTCCTTCGAGCTGTACGTGACGAAGGACGGCTACGACCCGTCGAAGCCGCTGAAGTGGTCCGACCTGGAGCCGGCGCCCTTCGTGAAGGTCACCGACCCGGGGATGCAGAACGGCGACTACGTATTCTCCGGCACCGTCCCGAACAAGACCGGCCGGCACCTGATCTACAGCATCTGGCAGCGCTCGGACAGCCCGGAGGCCTTCTACAGCTGCTCGGACGTGGTCTTCGGGAAGGACAACGGCGGGGGCGGCACGGGCGGGGGCGGCACGGGCGGGGGCGGCACGGGCGGGGGCGGCGGCAGGCCCACCGCCGGGCCCACGGCCAGGCCGACCTCGAAGCCGGGCACGAAGCCGACTTCGGTGCCCTCGGAGCGGCCGTCCACGCTCCCCGCGGAGGTTCCCTCGGCGCCCACCGACGAGCAGATCTCGCTGGGTGCCTCGAAGTCCACGGTGGAGCACGGCGGCCACGGGGACAACGACCCGAAGACCAACGGCGGCGCCCCCTCCCCGGTCCCCTCGCAGAGCGGGACCCACCTCGCCGAGACGGGTGGCAGCAGCGCCACCCCGGTGATCGCGATCGCCGGGGCCGGTGTGCTGGCCGCCGGCGCGGCCGTGCTGTTCGGGCTGGCCCGCCGCCGGGCGACCCCGGGCCGCCACGGCCGCTGATGCCGGGGCGGGCGGCCCGGCGGGGCCGCCCGCCGCCGTCAGGAGAAGACCGACGCGCAGGTGGTGCGTTCGGCGTGGGCCGGGTCGAGGGCGTTGGCCGCCTCGTGCCAGGCGATCCGGTCGGTGAGCCCGATGGCCACGTGCTCCGAGAGGTCCACCGCGCACAGGTCCTGGAGCAGCACGTTGCGGACGTTGGATCCGCTGAGGAACTGGCTCCGGTACGGGGTGACCACCTCGTCGTACCGGGTGGCGATCACCGTGTACGCGACGCCGGGGACGGTGTCCCCGCCCGCGTTCAGCTTGTTCTGGAAGGGCGATCCGGCGATCTGGTCGGCGAGGCCCGGGGTGGCCCCGCTGATCAGGTCCCCGGCTCCGGGGAAGTACGGCAGGAGCTTGGTGAGGCCGAGCAGGGTCGTCCCGTGGTTGTCGGGGGCGAGTCCGACGAGGGCGTTGACCTTGGCGGCGCCGCCGAGGAACTTCAGGTAGTAGCGCGGCATCATGCCGCCCTGGGAGTGGCCGACGATGTCGGTCTTCGCGGCTCCCGTGGAGGCGAGCACCCGGTCGACGAAGACGTCGAGCTGGCCGGCGGACTGCTCGATGGGGCCGAGCCCGTTGAAGAGGGGGACGCCGGGCAGTTGCCCGTAGTCGAGGGAGTAGACGCAGTAGCCCCGCTGTACGAGGTACGGGGCGAAGCCGAGCCAGTTGTCGACGGAGTTCCCGAAGGTTCCGTGGACCAGCACGACGGGCCGGGGGTGGGCGGCGGACGGTTTGCAGGACCAGTTGTTCCAGCCGCTGCTCGGCGCCGAAGCGGCCGTGGCGGCTCCGGTGGGTGCGACGAGGGCGGCGGCGGTCAGGGCGAGGACGGCCAGCGGGCGGAGCAGGCGTCTCCAGGGCAGCATCGTGTGATCTCCTTGCGGCTCAAGGGGAGTAACGAGGGATGGCGCGGGAAGTACGTGGGGGTGCATCCCGTGATCCGGATCACAAGGGGGTGCTGCAGCCGCTAAATTACGGGCGAGTAGCAAAACTGGGAAGTTACGCGTCGGTAAAAAATCCGCGCTGCGTCCCTCGGCCCACCCCGACGGCCGTCATCCGTTCGGCCCTCCCCTGCTGCGCCGGGCGCCCGGTACGCCGAGCGTGTGAGACATGACCCAGTCCCCCCACGCAGAGCCAGGGCAGTCCGGCGGATTCCTCGCCGAGATCAAGGACGCCGTCACCACCCGGGCCGCTCTCCTGGTCCTGGGCGTACTGGCGCTCCAGCTCGCCTTCATCACCTCGTACGTCGGGGCCTTCCATCACCCCAAGCCCAGCGAGATCCCGATCGCCGTGGCCGCGCCCGCCCAGCCGGTGGCCGTACAGACGGCGAAGCAGCTCTCCGCGCTGCCGGGCAAACCCCTCGACCCTCGTGCCGTCCAGGACGAGGCGACGGCGCTGCGGCAGATCCAGAACCGGGACGTGGACGGCGCGCTGGTCATCGACCCGGCCGGCACGACCGACAAACTGCTGGTCGCGAGCGGGGCCGGAGCCTCGCTCTCCCAGGCCGTCGAAGAGGTCGTCGGCCTCGTCGAGAAGAGCCAGGGCCGGACCGTCCGCATCGTGGACGTGGCCCCGTCGGCCGCCGGCGACGGGCGCGGCCTGAGCTCGTTCTACCTGGTCGTGGGCTGGTGCGTGGGCGGCTACCTGTGCGCCGCGATCCTCGCGATCAGCGCGGGCGCCCGGCCCGCGAACATCCACCGCGCCGTCATCCGGCTCGGCGCCCTGCTCGTGTACTCCATCGCGGCCGGACTGCTCGGCGCGGTGATCGCCGACCCGGTCCTGGGTGCGCTGCCGGGCAGCATCTGGGCCCTGTGGGGGCTCGGCACCCTCGTCGTCTTCGCCGTCGGCGCGATCACCCTGGCCTTCCAGGGCCTCGCGGGCGTGGTCGGCATCGGCCTGGCGATCCTGCTGGTGGTGGTGCTCGGCAACCCGAGCGCCGGCGGCGCCTACCCGTACCCGCTGCTGCCGCCCTTCTGGAAGGCCATCGGCCCGTGGCTGCCACCGGGCGCGGGCACCTACGCCGCCCGCTCGATCGCGTACTTCAAGGGCAATGACATCACCGGGCCGCTGCTGGTCCTGAGCGGCTGGGCGGTGCTCGGCTCCGCGATCACGCTGGCCTGTGCGGCGGGCCGCCGGGGCAAGGCGGGAGCGGCCGTCGGCAGCGGGCTCCCCGAGGGACCTGACGCCCTCCCGGAGAGGGAAGCCGTGCGATGAACAATCCCATCCACGTCCGCAACCGCCAGGGCCCGGCCGAACAGGCCGTCTCCGTCAAGCGGATGGAGCCCAGCGCGCAGGCGCAGCTGGGTGCCCTCGGCCTCACCGGCTTCATCGTCGTCACCACCATCGCGACCGGCATCGACGCGGGCGTCTTCCCCGAGAAGCTCGGCCACTCCGTGCTGCCGCTGGTCGGCTTCTTCATCGGCGGGCTCGCCCAGCTGCTGGCCGGACTCTTCCAGGCGCAGCGCGGTGACACCTGGCACGCGACCGTCTTCGGCGGCTTCGGGCTCTTCTGGATGGCGAAGGCCTGTCTGCTCCAGTGGGTGCTGCCCGCCACCGATCCGGCGCTGCGCGGCGACGTGAGCGGGCTGTTCACGCTGCCGTGGGTGTTCGTGGTGTTCGTACTGTGGATCGGCAGCTGGCGGATCCACCTGGTGCTGCTGTCCACCTTCACGTGCGTGCTGGTGGTGTTCGTGGCCATGACCGTCAGCGGGTTCACCGGCTCGGTGATCTGGAACCGGATCACCGGCTGGAGCGGGCTGCTGGCCGCGCTCGGAGCCACGTACCTGCTCGCCGGGCAGATCATGGCGAGCACCTGGGGCCGCCAGGTGCTGCCGATGGGCCGCTTCCTCGCCCCCGAGGAACACCCGGAGGCGTGAGCGCCGCATGAACACGGGCTCATGATCACGACGCTCGCGGTGGAGAACTACCGCTCCCTGCGCAGACTGGTCGTCCCCCTCGGCCGGCTCACCGTGGTGACGGGCGCCAACGGCACGGGCAAGTCCAGCCTGTACCGGTCGCTGCGGCTGCTGGCCGACTCCGCCCGGGGCGGCGCCATCGCGGCGCTGGCCCGGGAGGGCGGTCTGCCCTCCACCCTGTGGGCCGGCCCGGAGAAGCTCGGGCGGGCGGTGCGCGAGGGGCGGTACGCCGTCGAGCCGACGGTCCGCTCCGAACCGGTGAGCCTGCGGCTCGGCTTCGCCGGGGACGAGTTCGGCTACGCGGTGGACTTCGGCCATCCCGCACCGGTTCGCGGCTCGCTCTTCGGGCTGGACCCCGAGATCAAGCGGGAGTGCACCTGGGCCGGTCCGGTCCTGCGCCCCGCGGCCCTGCTCTCGGACCGTGCCGGGCCCGCCGTGCGCACCCGTACCGCCGACGGCGGCTGGCACCGCACGCACGGCGCCCTGCGCCCGTACGACTCCATGCTCAGCGAGCTCGCGGACCCGCAGCTGGCCCCCGACCTGCTGGCCCTGCGCGAGCTGATCCGCTCCTGGCGGTTCTACGACCACGTCCGCACGGACGCCGACGCCCCCTCCCGCACCCCGCGCGTCGGAACCCGTACGCCGGTGCTCGCCGCGGACGGCTCCGACCTGCCGGCCGCGCTCCAGACGATCCGGGAGACCGGCGACCACGCCGCGCTGGATACGGCCGTCGAGGCCGCCTTCCCCGGCAGCACCGTGGCCGTCGCCGAACGGGACGGCCGCTTCGAACTGGAGCTGCACCAGCACGGGCTGCTGCGCCCGCTGGGCGCGGCCGAACTCTCCGACGGCACCCTGCGCTACCTGCTGTGGACGGCCGCCCTGCTGACCCCGCGCCCGCCCGCCCTGATGGTGCTCAACGAACCGGAGACCAGCCTCCACCCGGACCTGCTGGGCCCGCTCGCGGACCTGATCCTGACGGTGGCCCGGAACACCCAGACGGTGGTGGTCACCCACGCCGCCCCGCTGGCCGACGCCCTGGCCGCAGGAGTCCACCGCCACCGCGTGGACCTGCGGACCATCACCCTGCTCAAGGACTTCGGGCAGACCGAGGTGGCGGGCCGCGAGGGCCCCCTGGACGAACCGCTCTGGTACTGGCCCAAGCGGTAGCCGCCCGTCGGGCTCAGCCGATCTCCACCACCCGGGCCCCAGGCCCAGCACACCGAAATCGGCGAGCGTGCCGAGCAGCACGTCCATGCGGTCCCACCGGCCGGCGGCGAAAGTCGCGGCAGCCTACCCCGCCCGGTGGACCACCTCGCCCGCGACCACCACGGTTTCGGCCACCGTTCCGGGGATCTGTTCCGGGGCCACCGCGAGGATGTCGCGGGAGAGGATCACGAAGTCGGCCGCCTTGCCGACCGTGAGCGAACCCCTGTCGTCCTCGAGGAAGTTGGCGTAGGCCGAGCCCATCGTGTAGCCGTACACCGCCGCCCGGGCGTCCACCGTCTCCTGCTCCTGCCAGGGGTCGCCGCCGCCCAGGGGGCGCCGGGTCAGCGCCGTGTAGATGCCGATCATCGGGTCCATCTCGGCGACGTTCCAGTCGCTGGAGAAGGCCAGGACGGCGCCCGCATCGGCGAGGCTCCGCATCGGCCATGCCTTGTGCCAGCGGTCCTCCCCCACGTTCTCCGCCCAGTCCTGGCCCGGACCGGCGATCTCCGGCGCGCAGTGCCGGGGCTGCATGCAGGCCACCACGCCGAGCTGCGCGAAGCGGGGTACGTCCTGGGGGTCCAGGCATTCCACGTGCACCACCTGGTGGCGGGCGTCGCGCGGGCCGTTCACCGCCCGTGCGTGCTCGACGGCGTCGAGGACGGTGCGGATGCCCCGGTCGCCCGTGGCGTGGACGAAGCACTGGAACCCGCGCGCGTCCAGCCGGGCGAGCAGCCCGGCGAACTCCTCCGCCGGGTAGAAGGTCTCGCCCCGGTGCGAACCGCAGCCGGTGTACGGCTCCAGCAGGGCGGCCGTGCGCGGCTCCACGACGTCGTCGATGTAGAGCTTGAGGGGGCCGACCCGGAGGCGGTCCCCCGCGTACACCTTCGCGGCGGCCTCGAAGAGGTCGAGGTCCTCCTCGGTGGTGCCGCGCGGGTGGAACAGCGCGGCGACGATCCGCGAGCGCAGCCGGCCCTCGGCGCGCGCCCGGTCGTACAGTTCCAGGTCGTCGAGGGAGTTCTGCGGCTCCACGACGGTGGTGATGCCGAAGCCGATCGCGTCGTCGAGGCTCTTGGCGAGGCGGCCGTACTGGCGGTCCGGGGAGGCCCACGGCACGCCCAGGTCGCGCAGGGCGCGGTGGCCGTCGCGGGAGAGCCCCTTGATGGCGAAGTCCTTGACGAATCCGGTGGGTTCACCGGTCTTCGGGTCCACGGCGGCCGTGCCGAACGGCAGGTCGGTACGGTCCTTCGCGACGCCGAGCCGGTGCATGGCCGCCGTGTTCAGCCAGGCCGTGTGGACGTCGTACGAGAGCACGATCGCGGGGGTGTCCCCGGTGACCGGGTCCAGGTCGGCGGCGGTGGGCATGCGGCCGCCGGGGATCGCCGAGTAGTCGAAGGCCTCGGCCTCGATCCACTCGGCGTCGGGATGGGCCTCGCGCCACGCACCGATCCGGTCGAGGATCCCTTCGAGCGTGCGCACCCCGGCGAGCTGCACGCACGCGTCGTCGGAGCCGAGCCGGACGTGGTTGTGGGCGTCGATGAACCCCGGCAGTACGAGCCGGCCGCCCGCGTCGATCCGCTCGGTGTCCGGGCCCGCCCAGTCGGCGGCCTCCGCGTCCGGCCCGACCCAGACGATCCGCCCGTCGCGCACGGCGAGGGCTTCGGCCTCGGGCAGCTCGGGGTCGACGGTGTGGATGCGGGCTCCGGTGAGGAGCAGATCGGCGGGGGCGGCGTGCGACATGGGGTGGTGCTCCTGTGCAGAGGGGGTACGGGGCAAAAAGGGGCAGCGGACGGCGGCCGGCGGGCGGTGGGCCCTCAGGCGGCCGGGGCGTACGCGGGGACGCGCCGGGCGAGGGCCCAGTACGTGAGCCCGGAGACCACCGAGCCGAGCAGCGTGAGGTCGGCGCCGCCGAGCGGGGCCACGAGCGGACCGGTCCACAACTCGGAATCGCAGGTCAGGGCGGCGAAGGCCATTCCGGCGAGCAGGGCGGTCATGCCCGCCGGGTGGTAGCCGGAGCGGTACCAGTAGGCGCCCGCGCTCCCGGCGTGCAGGGCGTCGGAGTCGTAGTGACAGCGGCGCAGCAGCATGTCGGCGAGGAACACGCCGCCCCAGGGGGCGAACACGATGATCAGGAGGGAGAGGAAGGACAGCAGCGAGGTGGTGAAGTCGGTGAGGAAGAGCGCGGCGAGCGATCCGGCGGCGGTCACGGCGGCGCTGATCACGATGGCCCGGGACCGGCTCCACGGGATGCCGAGGACCTGGAGGTTCAGGCTGGAGGAGTAGAGCGTGATGATCGAGTTGGTGACGGAGCCGCCCAGCACCAGGGCGAGGAACAGCGGCTGGAACCAGCCCGGCAGCAGGCTCTCGGCCCCGGCGACGGCGTCGGTCATGTCCGTCTGGGTGGCGGCGGCCACACCGGCGATCCCGAGGGCGACCGAGGAGAGGAACCCGCCGAGCGCGCCCATCCAGGTGATCGACTTCAGCGTGGTGGTGCGGGGCAGGTAGCGGGTGTAGTCGGCGGGCATCGGCAGGTACGAGAACGGCCCGGCGAGCATCACCACGAAGGCCAGGCTCCAGCCGGACAGGCCCGGGGCCAGGGCACCGGCCGGGGCGGTGGTCTCGGTGCCGGGCAGGACGAAGACGAGCAGGGCGCCGAAGCCGACGGCCAGGACGTAGGCCATCCAGCGCTCGGCGAACTGCACGGTGGCGTGGCCCCACATCGCGACGGCGAAGGTGAGCGCGAGGGTGATGCCGAGCGCGAGGGCCCGGACCAAGGTGCCTTCGCCCAGGCCGACCTCGGCGAAGAAGACCTCCAGGGCCAGGGTGCCGACGACGGTGTTGACGATGGTGTAGCCGATGCTCACCACCCAGTTGAGGACACCGGCCGGCCAGTTGCCCCGCACGCCGAAGGCGGCCCGGGAGATGACCAGGGTGGCGGTGCCGGTGCGGATGCCGCTGAGGCCGGCGGCGCTGACCGCGAAGAAGGACAGTCCGCTGATCACGACCACGGCGGTGGCCTGCCAGAAGCTGAGGCCGAAGGCGACTGCGAGGGCTCCGTTGATCACGTAGGTGAAAGTCAGGTTGGAGCCGAACCAGAGCCAGAAGAGGTCCTTGGCCCCGCCGTGGCGCTCCGCGTCGGGGATGGGGTCGATGCCGTGCGTCTCGACTCTGAAGACTTCGTCGACGTCGGCCGTCGTCTCCTGGTGTGCCATGCGTCTGCCCCTGATCTCCGACCCGGTGAACCGCGAAACCGACCTTGAACGGCGTTCTAAGTTCTTGAATGGCATTCAAGATGCGCCCCCGACCGGGACCCCGTCAAGACCCTGTCCGGGATAAGGTCGGCCCACGAAGATCGGGAAGGCGGCACCAGTGGCGGGAGCGGCACGGCGGCGCGACGGGCGGATCGCCCAGGAGCGGATGCTGGAAGAGGCCATGGCGGCGATCGCCGAGGACGGGCTGGCGACGCTCACCATGTCCGCGCTCGCCGAACGGCTCGGCACCAGCGGCGGCCACATCCTGTACTACTTCGGCAGCAAGGACCGGCTGCTGCTGGCCGCCCTGAACTGGAGCGAGCAGCAACTGACCGCGGAGCGGACCCAGTTGCTGGGCCGCCGGCTCACCGCCCACCGCAAGCTGGCGCTCTTCGTGGAGCTCTACCTGCCCCTCGGCCCCCGCGATCCGCGCTGGACGCTCTGGATCGAGCTGTGGGCCCGCATCCCCTCGAACGAGCCGCTGCGCGCCGCCCAGCAGGAGATCGACGACGGCTGGCAGCGGGACCTGGAGGCGCTCCTCGCCAAGGGTGTGGAGCAGGGCCGCTTCGCCGCCGGGCTGGACGTCCCCGCCCGGGCCTCGGAGCTGCTGGCGCTGCTCGACGGGCTCAGCACCCGGGTGGTGCTGGGCGAGCGCGGCGCCGACCGGGCCACCTCCCTGGAGCGCGCCCGCTCGGCGGCGGCCCTGCTGATCCCGCACATCTGATCCCGCACGCTTGATCCCGCACGCCCGGGCCCGCCGGCACCTCTGACCGCCGAGGCCGCGAAGGCCGCGAAGACCTCCCCCGGCCTCCCCCGGCCTCCCCCGGGCATGTGGAAAGCCCGCCCGGGCCTTAGCGCCCCGGACGGGCTTTTCCGCTCCTTAGCGGAGGTCTTCAGGAAGAAGAAGGGTCGACCCTCTCGGGGTTACTTCTTCTTGGCGGCGGCCTTCTTGGCCGGGGCGCCCTCGGCGTTGCCGTAGTAGGCCTGGCGCATGAGCTGCTTCAGGTCGTCGATCATCGGCATCCGCGGGTTGGCGGGGGCGCACTGGTCGGCGTAGGCGTTCATGGCCTGGGTCGGCAGGGCCTCGATGAAGGCCTGCTCGTCCACGCCCTCCTCGGCGAAGGAGGAGGTGATCCCGCACTTGCTGCGGAGCTCCTCGACGGCCTTGGCGTAGGACTCGACGCCCTCGGCGGCCGTGGCGGCCGGCAGGCCCAGCATCTTCGCGATCTCCTGGAAGCGCTCCGGCGCCCGGTAGACCTCGGCCTTGGGCCACGGGGTGGCCTTGTGGGTGACCGTGCCGTTGTGACGGATCACGTGCGGCAGGAGCAGCGCGTTGGTGCGGCCGTGGGCGACGTGGAAGGTGTTGCCCAGGGTGTGCGCCATGGCGTGGACCATGCCCAGGAAGGCGTTGGCGAAGGCCATGCCCGCCACCGTGGAGGCGTTGTGCATCTTCTCGCGGGCCTCGGGGTCGTTCGGACCGTCGACCACGCAGCGCTGCAGGTTTTCGAAGATGAGCTTGATGGCCTGGAGGCACAGACCGTCGGTGTAGTCGTTCGAGTACGCGGAGACGTAGGCCTCGGTGGCGTGCGTCAGGGCGTCGAAGCCGGAGTCGGCGGTCACCTTGGGCGGGAGGCCCATCGGCAGCATCGGGTCGACGATGGCGACGTTCGGGGTCAGCGCGTAGTCGGCGAGCGGGTACTTCTGGGCCGCTGCCGGGTCGGAGATGACGGCGAACGGGGTGACTTCGGAGCCGGTGCCCGAGGTGGTCGGGATGGCGACCATCTTGGCCTTCTCGCCGAGCGAGGGGAACTTGTAGGCGCGCTTGCGGACGTCGAAGAACTTCTCCTTCGTGTCGGCAAACTCGACCTCCGGGCGCTCGTACATCAGCCACATGATCTTCGCGGCGTCCATCGGCGAGCCGCCGCCGAGGCCGATGATCGTGTCGGGCTTGAAGTCGCGCATCATCGCGGCTCCGGCCTGGACCGTGGAGAGCTCCGGGTTGGGCTCGACGTTGTCGATGATCTGGATCGACACGGCGCCCTCGCGGGCCTGCAGGATGTCGACGACCTTCTGCACGAAGCCGATGGAGACCATCGTCTTGTCGGTGACGATCGAGACCCGGCTGATGCCATCCATCTCGCCGAGGTAGCGGATGGAGTTGCGCTCGAAGTAGATCTTCGGCGGGACCTTGAACCACTGCATGTTGGTGTTGCGCCGTCCGATCCGCTTGACGTTGATCAGGTTGACCGCGGTGACGTTGTTCGACACCGAGTTGTGTCCGTACGAGCCGCAGCCCAGGGTGAGCGAGGGGAGGAAGGCGTTGTAGACGTCGCCGATGCCGCCGAAGGTGGAGGGCGAGTTGGCGATGACGCGGATCGCCTTGACCCTCTTGCCGAACTCCTCGACGAGCTCCTCGTCCTCGGCGTGGATGGCGGCGCTGTGGCCCAGTCCGTGGAACTCCACCATCGCGGCGGCCAGTTCGAGGCCGTGCTCGGTGTCCGAAGCCTTCAGGCAGGCCAGGATCGGGGAGAGCTTCTCGCGGGTCAGCGGCTCGTTCTCGCCGACCTCGTTGCACTCCGCGAGGAGGATCGAGGCCTCCGCGGGGACGGTGAAGCCGGCCTGCTCGGCGATCCACTGGGGGGACTTGCCGACGACGTTCGGGTTCAGCTTGGCGCCGTTGGCGTCGGCCGCGTAGGCGGTGGTGCCGAAGACGAACTGCTCCAGCTTGGTCTTCTCGGCGGCGGAGACCACGTGGGCACCGAGCCGCTTGAACTCGGCGAGGCCCGCTTCGTAGATCTCGGTGTCGAGGATGACGGCCTGCTCGGAGGCGCAGATCATGCCGTTGTCGAAGGCCTTGGAGAGCACGATGTCGTGGATCGCGCGGCCGAGCTTGGCGCTCTTGTGGACGTACGCCGGGACGTTGCCCGCGCCGACGCCCAGGGCCGGCTTGCCGCACGAGTACGCGGCCTTGACCATGGCGTTTCCGCCGGTCGCGAGGATGGTGGAGACGCCCGGGTGGTTCATGAGGGCGCCGGTGGCCTCCATGGAGGGGGCGGTGACCCACTGGACGCAGTTCTCGGGGGCGCCGGCGGCGACGGCGGCGTCGCGGACGATCCGGGCGGCCTCGGCCGAGCAGTTCTGCGCGGAGGGGTGGAAGGCGAAGATGATCGGGTTGCGGGTCTTCAGGGCGATCAGCGCCTTGAAGATCGTGGTGGAGGTCGGGTTGGTGACCGGGGTCATCGCGCAGACGACGCCGACGGGCTCGGCGATCTCCGTGATGCCGTTCAGCTCGTCGCGGCGGATGACGCCGGCGGTCTTGAGCCCGCGCATCGAGTTCACGACGTGCTCGCAGGCGAAGAGGTTCTTGACGGCCTTGTCCTCGAAGAGGCCGCGGCCGGTCTCCTCGACCGCCAGCTGGGCGAGCTCGCCGTGCTGGCTCAGCGCGGCCAGCGAGGCCTTCTTGACGATGTGGTCGACCTGCTCCTGGTTGAACGACGAGAACTGGTCGAGCGCCGTGAGCGCCCCCTGGACCAGTCCATCCACCATCTCGTTCGCCTGCATGGCAGGAACTCCTTCATTTCGACTCAACCTGAACCGCTTTCCTGATGACTCAATTCGACACCCAAAAGCGGAAGCCGCGCCGCCGAAAAAGCCCTTATCCATCAGGCCGAAGGGCCGTTCACACCCGTTCACGCCTCCCCGATCACCCCTCTGACCTGCACCGACATCCCAGGACCTAAGACCCCTGTGCGCTTGTGAAAACTTTCACAAGAATTTCCGACGAAGTGCGCCCTACCGCACTCCTCCCCGAGCGAGCACAATCACGGTGACGAGTCCCGTCGACCGTGAGGGAGGGAGCGCGTGCGCAGTCAGGTGCGCGTCGCGGACGGACGGAATCTGACGTGGGAGCGCTGGGGCGACCCCGGCGGCAAACCCGTTTTCCTGCTCCACGGCACGCCCGGCAGCCGCCTGGGCCCCGCCCCCCGGGGCATGGTCCTCTACCAGCGCCGGGTCCAGCTCATCGCCTACGACCGCCCCGGCTACGGGGGCTCCGACCGCCATCCGGGCCGCACCGTCGCCGACGTGGCCACCGAGGTGGCCGCCATCGCCGACTCCCTGGGCCTGGAGCACTTCGCCGTGGCCGGCCGCTCCGGCGGCGCCCCCGGCGCACTGGCCTGCGCCGCCCTGCTCCCCCACCGGGTCACCCGGACCGCCGCACTGGTCTCCCTGGCCCCCCGGGACGCCGAGGACCTGGACTGGTTCGAGGGCATGTCCCCCTCGAACGTCCGGGAGCACTCCACCGCCGGCCGCGACCCCGAGGAACTCGCCGCCCGGCTGATCCCGCGCGCCGCCGGGATCGCCAAGGACCCCGGGCGGCTCCTGGACGAGCTGCGCCGCGAGCTCACCGACAGCGACCGCATGATCGTCGCGGACGCGGGGCTGCGGGCCATGCTGCTGCGCAATTACCGCGAGGGGGTCCGCACCTCCGCCTACGGCTGGATCGACGACGCCATCTCCTTCAGCAGCCCCTGGGGCTTCGACCCGGCGGACATCCGCTGCCCGGTGATGATCTGGCACGGAGAGCTCGACGTGTTCTCCCCCGTGGGCCACTCCCGCTGGCTGGCCGGCCGCATCCCGGGCGCCACCACGAACATCGACCCGGCCGCCGCGCACTTCGCGGCGC
This sequence comes from Streptomyces sp. NPDC051563, assembly GCF_044454225.1. NCBI lineage: Bacteria > Bacillati > Actinomycetota > Actinomycetes > Kitasatosporales > Streptomycetaceae > Streptomyces > Streptomyces sp. NPDC051563. The sequence continues at coordinate 46,931 of NZ_JBITDL010000016.1, read as the reverse complement.
TGCACGCCCTGCCCGACGTCCTGACCTGGCTGCTCAGGGAGGTGCCCGCGCCTCCCGTCAACGAACAGCAGCCGGCGTAGGAGGGGTCCGGCCCCCGCAGGACCCGTCGGCCGAGCCGGTCCGGCGACGCCCGGCGCGGGGCCGCCCCGGGCCGCTCCGGCACCCCGCGCGCCCCCGGCGCCCCATGGGGATTCCTCGCCGAACCGGCTCGCCCCGACCGCCGGGCATGTACTCGTGGAGCACCAACCCAACCAGTGCGAAACCAAAGACAGTTCGGCATGCCCATTCGCATACGGCGCGCTAAAGTCCGCGGTGCAGACAACACCGTGCACCGCCAAGTCGTCCGTCCTGCCGGGCGACTTGCTGCCCGATGATTCCCAACACCACGATCCAGTCGCGAGGTAGGCCACGCCACGGCCCCTCCACCCCGGGCCGCCCACAGCCCGCTCCGGCACGACCGAGGAACTGTCGTCTCTCCCGATCGGGGTCGACCGGCCCCGGTGAGGAGCGATGAACGTGGACACCACAACGGATCCCGAGAAGGATCCCCACCCTGCCCCGAAGCCCGGGACCGGGAAGAAGAGGAAGCGGAAGCTCGTCACCCACGCCCTCGGCTGGCTGACGCTCCAAGCACTGGGCGGCCTGATCCGCCGGTGGATAGAAGGGATGTAACAGGCATCCAGAGAGGTCAGAAGCCCGGAACCCGCCGCAGCACCGGCACGCCGTCACCGCCGTTCCGGGGTGACGGCCCGGCCGCCCCGGCGGCCTGCGAATGGAAAGGATCTTGCCGTGAGGCAAACGGGCGAATACCGGGCCCGGGCGAATTCGATCATGTTTGCCAGAGCCGCCCGATCGGCCCTGAACAGGACATCATTCTGTAACAACGTCCTGCGCAGTTCGGCACGCCGATCACCGGCCGGGAAGGTAAAGTCCGCGCCAGACAGTGGCTTATCGCCCGTGTCAACCCCTCCCATTCCCCATGACCTCCCCGAGGACGGCGTCATGAACACCTCCGCCACCCGCCCGGCCAGCACCGTCGCTGCCTCCCGCGTCCCGCTCGACCGGATCGACGTCCGCGGTGCGCGCGCGGCCGCCACCCTGGGTCGCGTCCTCCCGACGGAATCCGGCCGAAAGGTTCAGACGCCCATCTTCAACTCTGCACTCTGACGAAGAACTCGGCGCTCTAGACTGGTGGAATGACCGGCCTGATCGCTTTTCGCGAGATCGTCCTGAAAGTTCACAGCAGATGCGATCTTGCTTGTGATCATTGCTACGTCTACGAACACGCAGATCAGAGCTGGCGCGCCCGGCCCAAAGTGATCTCCCCCGAGGTGATCGCCCAGACCGCGTCGCGCCTCGCCGAACACGCAAGGACACACGCACTCCCCTCCGTCACGGTCATCCTTCACGGAGGGGAACCGCTTCTCGCGGGCACCGCCCGGCTCCGGCTCGTGTGCGAGGAATTCACCCGCGCCCTCGACGGCATCGCCGCCCTCGACCTGCGCATGCACACCAACGGTCTCCAGCTCAGCCGCCGTTATCTCGGCCTCTTCGCGGAATTCGGCGTCAGCGTGAGCGTCTCCCTCGACGGGGACCGCGCGGCCAACGACCGCCACCGCCGCTTCGCCGACGGGCGCACCAGCCACCCCCTGGTCCTGGCCGCCGTGGACCTCCTGCGCACCGAGCCCTACCGCCACCTGTACCAGGGCCTGCTCTGCACCATCGACGTGGCCAACGATCCCGTGGCCGTCCTCGACGCCCTGGTCGAACTGGCGCCGCCGCGCGTGGACTTCCTCCTCCCGCACGCCACCTGGCAGACGCCCCCGGTCCGCCCCGACGAGGCCCCCGACACCTACGCGCGCTGGCTGCTGCGGGTCTACGACCACTGGGAGCACCTCGGCCGCCCGGTCCCCGTACGGCTCTTCGACTCGCTGTTCTCCACCCTGGCCGGCGGCCCCAGCCTCACCGAGTCGCTCGGCCTCGCGCCCACGGACCTCGTCGTGGTGGAGACCGACGGCAACCTCGAACAGGTCGACTCCCTCAAGAGCGCCTTCGAAGGCGCCGCCGCCACCGGGTTCAACGTCTTCGACCACCCCTTCGACCTGGTCGCGGCCCATCCCGGGGTCCGCGCCCGGCAGCTGGGCCTGGCCGGCGTCAGCGACACGTGCCGCCGGTGCCCCGTCGTACGTTCGTGCGGAGGCGGGCTCTACACGCACCGCTACAAGGCCGGCCCCGGGGGCCCTTCCGGCCCGGAAGCCGCCGGGAACTTCGACAACCCCTCCGTCTACTGCACCGACCTGCGCGAGCTCGTCGACGGCGTGGAGGGCCGTACGAGCACCCGCGCGAGCGCGCCGGAACTCTCCGACCCGGCCGAGCTGGCCGGCTCCCAGGAGCAGCTCACCCGGGACCTGCTCGCCCTCTTGAACGACCGCCGCACGGGTGATTCCGAGTGGGAGCGGGCCTGGCGGGTGCTGGGCGCCGTGGAGCGGGCCGGGCAGGCCGGCGCGGCCGCGCTGGACGCCGTACTGGCCCACCCCTTCACCCGGACCTGGGTCATGGCCTGCCTCGATCCCGGGCAGCAGGGCCCCGACGCCCCGCCGGCCGCCGGTGCGGCCCGCAGGCTGACCGCGCTGGCCGCCGCCGCCGTACTGCGCGGCGGGCTCGACCTGCCCGCCGAGGTCGTCTACCGGGACGGCGAGGTCTACCTGCCGACGCTCGGCCTGCTGCGCCTGGGCGAGCCCGGCACCGAGGGGCGGGCCACCCTGCACGCCGCCGACGGGGGGTACGCGGTCCGCGAGCAGGGCCGCCCCGAGCACCGCTTCGGGCCCGCCGCGGGTGACGCGCGCTGGCAGCCCGTACGCACCTGGTCGCCCGGGCCGGACGCGGCCCCGGTGGCGCTGGAGGACCTGGATCCGCACCGCAACTGCTTCGCCCGCCCGCCCAGGCTGCGGCTCGGCGCCGGGGAGGCCGAGGAGTGGCGCGAGCGGCTCGACGCGGCGTGGGCGCTGCTGCACGCCTCGGTGCCCGGGTTCGCGCGGGCGGCCGCCACCGGGCTGACCACGCTGACCCCGCTCGCGGGCGGCCCCCGGGCCCGCGGCTGGGGCGAGGCGGGGCGGCACGGTCCGGGTGCGCTGGGAGTGCCGTACGCGGCCGGGGTGGCGGAGACCGCGCTGGCCCTGCTGACCGGGCGGCGGCGGGCCGGGCTCCAGGCGCTGACCGAGGTGGCCGACCTGTACGCGCTGGACGGGGAATGGCAGCACCCCTCGCCGTGGCGGGAGCACCCGGTCCCGGTGTCCCGGCTGCTGGCCGACGTCCACGAGCGGGTGGCCGTGGAGGCCTACCGGCGGGCGACCGCCACCGCCGAGCCGGGCGGGCTGGACCGGATCAACCGGGCGCTGGACCGGCTGTCGGGGGCGGCGGAGCTGACGAGCACCGGCAAGCGGCTCGTGGAGCAGCTCCGCTGGGAACTGAAGGCGGTCGACGCGTGACGGGGGGGCCCGCCGCCCCGCTCCGCGCGCTCGGCGTCCGGCCCGGCGCCCGCCTCCTGGTGCACGCCTCGCTCGGCGGTACCGGTCTGCGCGCCGGGGAGCTGCGTGACGCCCTCCTGACCGCCGTCGGCCCGGCGGGCACCCTCGCGGCGCCGGCCTTCACCCCGCAGAACTCCAAGACCTCCACGGCGCACCTGGCGCGCATCGCGGGCCTCTCCGGGGAGGAGGTCCGGGCCTTCCGCGCGCGGATGCCCGCCTTCGACCCGGAGCGCACCCCGAGCCACGGGATGGGGGTGCTGGCCGAGGCCGTGCGCACCGCCCCGGGAGCGGTGCGCAGCGGGCATCCGCAGACCTCTTTCTCCGCGGTCGGCGAAGGTGCCCGGGAACTGTGTGCGGAACATCCGCTGACCAGCCATTTGGGCGAGGAATCACCCCTGGGAAAGATGTGCGGGGAGGGATGGGAGGTACTCATGATCAATGTGGGATTTTCCGTCTGTACCGCTTTCCATCTCGCGGAGTATCGAATTCCGAAGCCCCCCTTGCGCATGTACGAGTGTGTGGTGAAGGTGAACCTTCCGGGGTCTTCAGGGGGGCAGCCCGAAGGGCCGAAGCGGGAAGGGTGGACCGCGTACGAGGACATCGCGCTGGATGACAGCGATTTCGCCGAGATCGGCAGGGCGTTCCCCGAAGCCGGGATACGCCGGGGGCGGATCGGGGGGGCATCGACCATGCTCTTCGCCCTTCCGCATGCCGTCGATCACGCGCTTGAATGGATGACCGAAAACAGACGCTGATTGACTGAACGATGAGGGGATGTGGCGGAGCAGCTCCGGAATGATGTTTCTTCGCTCGCATCTTCGGGACGGGGGTCGTGTGCCCGCATCAGTGCAGCCGTACTTTTTTCTCAGTTATGCGCATACACCGAGGTTCGGGGCGGGAGGACCGGACCCGGACATGTGGGTGGAGCGGCTTTTCCGTGATCTCTGCAGCCATGTCATGGCACTGACGAATCTGCCCGCCGGAGCCGAGGCCGGCTTCATGGACCGGGAGATACGCAGCGGTGAGGGCTGGTCGGAACGGCTCGGGGCGGCGCTCGCCACCTGCCGGGTCTTCGTCCCGCTGTTCTCGCCGCGGTACTTCGCCAGCGAAATGTGCGGGAAGGAGTGGTTCGCCTTCGCGCAGCGCACCATCCACCACGTGGCGCTCAGCAATCAGCCGGCCGAGGCCATCGTGCCCGCATTATGGGTTCCGGTCCCGCCCTCTCAACTCCCGCTCCCAGCCGAGCGGTTGCAGTTCAACCACAACACCTTCGGCGAGCGGTACGTCACCGACGGGCTCTACGGACTGATCAAACTCCGGGGCTACGCGGAGCAGTACGAGAGCGCCGTGTACGAACTCGCCAAGCGGATCGTCCGGGTCGCCGAGACCGTCCGGCTCGATCCGATCCGGCCGCTCGACTACCGCCTCGTGCCCAGCGCCTTCGGCCCGCCGAGCGGTACCCCCAGCAGCACCGCCCGCACCCTGCACGTCACCGTGGCCGCCTCCTCCCGGCACGATCTGCCCGAGGGCCGCAGCCCCGAGTACTACGGGGACAGCGCGCTGGACTGGAACCCGTACCACCCGGTCTCCCAGCGGCCCATCGCCTACGTCGCCGAGGACCTGGTCCGCAACCTCAACTACCAGACGACGATGAGCTCCTTCGACGACGAAGCCGGCCACTTCGACTCCAAACAGCCGCCGACCCGGCCCGAGATCCTCATCGTCGACCGGTGGGCGGTGGAGGACGAACAGCGACGGCAGCGCCTCGCCGCCTTCGACCAGGAATCCCGGCCGTGGATCAACGTGGTGGTGCCGTGGAACCGGTACGACCACCAGAGCCGCGCGAAGGAGAGCGAGTTGGCCCACCGGCTCGAGGACACCATGCCCGTCAAGATGAGCCAGGGCCGGGCCGCCTGCCGGGCCGCCGCCAACGGCGTGGCCAACATGGAGACGCTCGGGCAGATCCTGCCGCAGGTGGTGGAGGCCGCCGCCCAGCAGTTCCTCAGACACGCCCAGGTCTATCCGCCGGCGGGCAGCCCCGTGGCCGGCACCGAACGGCCGCGGCTGCTCGGCCCGATGGGGATGAACGGGCCGCCGGCCCCGCCGCCGGCCCCCTTCCCGCCCACCGCGGGCACCACGGGCGCCGGTTACGGCGGGCCCACAGACACCAACGACAACGACCGGGGGGACGCGGATGACATCGAGTCGTGACAGCGAGCACAGCAGCCGTGACGAGCACCGCGAGGGGCGCATCGTCACCTTCTACTCGTACAAGGGCGGCACCGGCCGCACGATGGCGCTGGCCAACACCGCCTGGATCCTCGCCGCCAACGGCAAGCGGGTCCTCGCCGTGGACTGGGACCTGGAGGCCCCCGGCCTGCACCGCTTCTTCCACCCCTTCCTGGACCCCTCCACCCTCGGCGCCACCACCGGTGTCATCGACCTGATCAGCGAGTACGCGTGGGCGGCCACCAGTCCGGTGTCGCGCGCGGACGACTGGCACAAGGACTACGCGCGGATCCAGCCGCACGCCGTCTCGCTGACGCCCGAGAACCTCGGCTGGGAGTTCCCCGACGGCGGGACCCTCGACTTCGTCTCGGCGGGCCGGCAGAACCGCGAGTACTCGGCCACCGTCTCGACCTTCGACTGGGACAACTTCTACGACCGGCTCGGCGGCGGGCTCTTCTTCGACGCCTTACGGGCGGACATGAAGCGCAACTACGACTACGTCCTGATCGACAGCCGCACCGGTCTCTCCGACATAGCCGACATCTGCACGGTCCACCTGCCCGACGTCCTGGTCGACTGCTTCACCCTGTCCGACCAGTCCATCGACGGCGCGGCCTCCGTGGCCCGGCAGATCGACGAGCGGTTCAACGACCGCGGCATCAAGATCTATCCGGTGCCGATGCGCATCGACGAGGGCGAGAAGGAGAAGGCCGACGCCGGCCGCGCCCTGGCCCGCATCAAGTTCGACCGCTTCCCCAACGGCCTGATCGGGGACGACCTCACCTCCTACTGGGGCGCGGTGGAGATCCCGTACCGCCCCTACTACGCCTACGAGGAGACCCTGGCGACCTTCGGGGACGAGGCCGGGCTCACCAACTCCCTGCTCTCCGCCTTCGAACGGCTCACCGCCGTGGTCACCGAGGGCGACGTCACCTCGATGCCCGCCATCGGCGACGAGGTGCGCCTGCGCATCCGCGACGCCTTCACCCGGCGCCGCCCGGCCCTGCCCGCGGACCTCTTCCTCTCCTACGTCGCCGAGAACCGCATGTGGGCCGACTGGATCGAATCGGTGCTCACCCGGGCCGGCTTCCGGGTCGTCCCCCGGGACGTCTCCGCCGAACGGACCCCGGCCGCCGCCGGCGGGGACACCCTGGGCGGCGCCGGGATCAGCGTCGACACCGCCGCGCGGACCGTGGTGCTGCTCTCCAGCGCCTACCTCAAGTCCGCCCGCGCGGTGGACGTGTGGGAGCGGGCCGCCGCCGAGGACCCGACCGGGGGCCGCCGTCAGCTGGTGCCGCTGCGGGTGGGCGACGTGCGCCTGTCGACCCCGTACATCGACCGCAACCCGGTGGACCTGTTCCGCCTCGACGAGGTGCACGCCACCACCGCGCTGCTGCGCGCGGTGGAACGCCCGATGGCGCTGCCCGACACCGTCGCCAGTGCCTCCGCGCCCGGCCCCCGTTTCCCGGGGACGGTCCCGAAGATCTGGAACGCGCCGCCGCGCAACCCCGGTTTCACCGGCCGGTCCATCGTGCTGGAGCGGATGCGCGACCAGCTCGGCGGCGGCATATCCGTGGTGCTGCCGCAGCCGCAGACCCTGTTCGGGCTCGGCGGCGTCGGCAAGACCCAGGTGGCACTGGAGTACGTGCACCGGTTCATGGCCGACTACGACCTGGTCTGGTGGATCTCCGCCGAGCAGACCGACGACGTGGTCGCCGCCCTCGCGGAACTGGCCGTACGCCTCGGCGCGCAGACCGGCGAGGACATGTCGGCCGCGTCCCAGGAGGCGATCGACCTGCTGCGGCGCGGGGTTCCCTCCTCGCGCTGGCTGCTGGTCTTCGACAACGCCGACGATCCCGAAACGCTCAAGCGGTACTTCCCGCCGGGCGGCCCGGGGCACGTGCTGGTCACCTCCCGCAACCAGTCCTGGTCCCAGTACGGCGACGCCCTCCCGGTGGACGTGTTCCTGCGCGAGGAGTCCATCGAGCACCTCCAGCGCCGGGCCCCCGGCCTCAGCAAGGAGGACGCGGAGCAGGTGGCCGTGGCCGTCGGCGACCTGCCGCTGGCCGTAGAACAGGCGGGCGCCTGGATCGCGGAGACCGCGACCCCGGTGTCCGCGTACATCGAGCAGCTGGCCCAGCAGGCCGCCCGCGTGCTGGCGCTGAACCAGCCGCCCGGCTACCCGGAGCCGGTGGCCGCCACCTGGAACGTCTCCATAGAACGGCTCCAGTCCCGCTCCCCCGCGGCCGTACGGCTGCTCCAGCTGTGCGCCTTCTTCGCACCCGAGCCCATCTCCGCGAACCTCCTCTACAGCAAGGAGATGATCGACGCCCTCAAGCCGTACGACTCCTCCCTCCAGGAGAAGCTCGTCCTGGGCCGTGTGATCCGGGAGATCGGCCGCTTCGCCCTCGCCAAGGTGGACCAGGTCAGCAACAGCATCCAGGTCCACCGGCTGGTGCAGGCCGTGATCCGGGCGCAGCTCTCCGAGGAGGAGCAGCGCGAGGCCCGGCACGCGGTGCACCGGATCCTGGCGGGCGCCCGGCCGGACGACGACGAGCCGATAGACAACCCGGAGACCTGGCCGCGGTTCAACACCATCTGGCCGCACCTGACCCCGTCGGAGGCCCGGTTCTGCAAGGAGCCGGAGACCCGCCGGCTGCTGATCGACCGGGTCCGCTACCTCTGGAAGCGCGGTGACTTCAAGGCCGCGTATGCGCTGGGCGAGGAGCTGCGCGAGACCTGGCGCGAGACCCTGGGCGGCGACGACCTCCAGTACCTGTACCTGCGCTTCCACCTCTCCAACATCCTGCGCTCGCAGGGCCGGTTCGTGGAGGCGATGGAGCTGGACGAGGGCACGCTGGAGCGCCAGCAGGCGGCGCTGGGCGTCTCGCACCCGCACACGTACATGACCACCAGCGGTCTGGCGATGGACCTGGGCGCGCTGGGCCGCTACGGCGAGGCGATGGAGCTGGCCAACGCGGCGCACGAGGGCTTCGGGCAGATCTTCCACGAGGCCCACCCGCGCACCCTGGCGGCCGCGAACAACCTGGCGCTGAACCTGCGCATGATCGGGCAGTACGCGCGGGCCAGGGAGATCGACCAGGAGGTCTTCGACCGGCGCACCGAGGTGCTGGGCACGGACCACCCGTACACCCTGTCCTCGGCGCAGAACCTGGCGCGCGACCTGCGCGAGGTGGGCCGCTACGACGACTCGGTGCAGCTGCTGAGCCGGACGTACGAGATCTACAAGCGGACCCTGGGCCGGGCCTTCCCCGGCACCCTGTCGGCGGCCAAGAACCTCGCGGTCTCGCTGCGCAGGGCGGGCGACGTGGAGGACGCGCTGCGGCTGACCACGGCGACCCGCAACCGGTACCGGGCCAAGTACACCTCGGTCAACCCGGACCTGCTGGCCTGCGAACTGAACCTGGCCGCCGACCTGTTCGCGACCGGCGACCCGGGCGGGGCGCGGGACCTGGCCCAGGAGGTGGTGGACGAGTACATCAAGGTGCCGGGCGAACGGCACCCGTACACCCTGGCCGCGGTCAACAACCTCGCGGTGTTCCACTGGGGCACGGGCGCGGCGGAGACCGCCGAGCCGCTGCTGCGCCAGACCATCCACCACATGCGCGAGGTGCTGGGCGACAACCACCCGCACACCATCTTCGCCAACCTCAACCTGGCCAACGCCCGGGCCGACCTGGGCGATCCGGAGGGCGCCCTGGAGCTGGAGCGGATCTCGGTGATGCGGCTGCGCGAGGCGCTGGGCGTGCACCATCCGGAGACCCTGGCGAGCTCCTCCAACATGGCGGTCAGCCTGGACATGATGGGCCGCAAGGAGGAGGCGAACCGGGTACGGGCCGAGGCGGTGGCCGAGCTGACCCGGCTGCTCGGCGAGGACCACGGGCTGACCCGGTACGCCCGCGACGAGCGCCGGGTCCACCGGGACCTGGAGCCGCTGGCGGTGTGATCCGCGGGGGCGGCTCCCGCCGGGCGCCGCCCCCGCACCTCCCCGATTCACGTACGACAGCAGACTGGGGGGTTCGCTGTGAGTGACAGCATGACCTTTCGCAACGAGGACCTGCCGGCCCTCTTCCACCACACCGACCAGGCGGCGATCTCCCGGCAGCGGGAGTCCACCCAGGCCACCCGCGCCCAGCTGATGCTGCTCGTCGTGGCCGCCGCGATCGCCGCCCTGCCCGAGGGGCCGAAGCTGGGCTCCGCGTACCTGTCCGGGCTCCTCAGCGTGCTCGCGTACGCCGGGGTGCTGGGCGTGGGCGTACGGGCCACCCGGCGCCGGGCCCGCCCGCAGTGGCAGCTCAACCGGAGCGCAGCGGAGTTCATCAAATCGCTGGCCTGGCGGTACGCCGTCCACGGCGCGCCCTTCGGCAGTGAGGTCCCGGGCGCCGAGGAGACGTACCGGACCCGGCTGGAGGCGGGACTGAACGAACTGCGGAAGATGGGCTGGGAGGATCCGCGGACCGCCGGCCTGGTGCCGGAGGGCGGGGAGATCACCGGTGCGATGTTCCGGCTGCGGGGCCTGGACTACCAGGTCCGCAGGGAGACGTACGTCCGTGACCGGCTGATCGAGCAGCGCAACTGGTACCAGCGCAAGACGGAGGTGTCCCGGCGGGCGACGGCCCTGTGGTCGTGGTCGATCGTGCTGCTGACCCTGCTGGCTCTGCTGTTCGCCCTGTTCGGGGCGTTCGGTTCGGGTCCGGGGCCGGCGCTGACCGGGCTGCTGAGCGCGGCGGCGACGGCCGGGATCGCCTGGAACGAGGTGCGGCGCCACCATCCGCTGATCGAGGCGCACACCCTGATCGAGCAGGACCTCTCGGCGATGATGGTCGTGATGCAGACGACGATCACCGAGACGCAGTGGCCGACGGCGGTCTACGAGACCGAGCGGTACGTGTCCCCGCAGCACACGGACTGGCTGGCGCGGCACAGCAGTTGACGGACCGGGCGGGCGTGGCCTCAGTCCCGGGCCACGCCCTCCCGCCAGATCACGGTGACGGGCTTCCCGAGCGCGCGGGCGTAGGCGACGATCTCGGCGGTGCCGCCGTGCCCGCGGGCGGGCAGACCGTCCCAGACGGCGACGAGGCGGTCGCAGGAATCGGCGATGTAGGTGCCGGCCGCGTAGTAGGCCTCGTCGGTGGAGCGGGCGAATCCCATGCGGACCTCCTGGGCGGCCCGGCGCTTGAGCCCCAGGTAGCGGTCCAGGGCGCCACTGTCCCCGAAGCCCTCCTCGTAGTCCCCGCTGGGGATGACCACGGTGAGGTCGGCGCCGTATTCCAGGGCGATGGCGGCGAACAGCTGGTCCGCCCCCTCGGCGAGGCTGGAGAGGGCCTCCAACGGCCCCTCGTGGCCGCCCAGTACGGCCCGCAGGCCGTCCTCCACATGTCCGAGCAGCTCGTTCGGGATCGACCGGTGCCCGGTCACGCCGATTCGCTTCATGCAGAAACCCGCTCCCCCCGTGGACACGAACGCCCTGGACATCCTCCCAGAAGGCGGGAGGACGTCCAGGGGTGCGGCGGGGGCGCACGGGTCCGTGGTGCGGCCCCGGGCGGGGGCTAGTAGACGCTCACGCCGTACGCGTTGAGCGCCTCGACGACGGGCTGGAAGAACGTGGTGCCGCCCGAGGAGCAGTTGCCGCTGCCGCCGGAGGTGAGGCCGACCGCGCGGGTGCCCGAGTAGAGCGGGCCGCCGCTGTCGCCGGGCTCGGCGCAGACGTTGGTCCGGATCATGCCGTAGACGACGTCGCCGCCGCCGTAGTTCACGGTGGCGTTGAGGCCGGTCACCGTACCGCTGTGGATGCCGGTGGTGGAGCCGCGGCGGGTGACGGCCAGGCCGTTGGTGGCGTTGATGGCGCTGGTGATGTCCTGGCTGCCGACGGTGCCGGGCGGCACCGGGGAGTTGGAGGCGTACTTGATCAGGCCGTAGTCGTTGGTCGGGAAGCTGGAGCCGACGGTGGACCCGATGACGGTGGTGTGGGAGGAGTTGGTCCACCAGGTGCCCGCGCCGTCGGTGCAGTGGCCGGCGGTCAGGATGTAGTACGTGGATCCGCTGCGCACGTTGAAGCCGGCCGAACAGCGCCAGCTCGTGGCGTAGATGGCGTCGCCGCCGGAGATGAGCTTGCGCAGCTTGCCGGGGGTGCGCTCGATGCGCAGGGCGGCCGCGTTCGTTCCGGCCTCGCTGCGGATCCGGGCGATGTCGGCCGCCGAGACGGTGGAATCGGCGGTGACCACGAGGGTGCCGGTGGCGGGGTCGGTGTGCCAGGCGGTGCCGGCCACGTCGGCGCGCAGGACCGAGGCCCCGGCGGAGGCGAGCCGGTCGGCGCTGAACCCGCCGTCGGCGTGCGCGGCCGTGGGGGCCGCGAGGGCGGCCACGGCGGCCATGCCGGTGGCCACGGCGAAGAGCCGGGAACGGATGATGCTCTTGATCGTCACTTGTCGTCCTCCCGAGTGGGGGTCGGAGGCCCGGCGGGGTGGGGTGGTGCCGGAGCCCGTGGAGGGCGGCCGGGGGCACAACGGACGGAATGCCGTTCGACGTGCCCCTGACAAGCCCCGAGAGACGCTGACGGGAGTCTCCTGGCGTCAGATACCGCTAGCAAGGGCGCCTTTCAGCCGCCGTTCGCCCGCCGCGAGCTCGAAGGGCAGGGTGTTGCCGGGCGGGGGGAAGGGGCAGACGAAGTGGTCCGCGAAGGCGCACGGCGGGAGTTGGACCCGGTTGAGGTCCACGGTGACGGAGCCGTCGGCGGCGGGCGTACCGGGCTTGAGGAACCGGAACCGGTAGCTGGAACGGCCGCCGGTGGCATCGCCGACGACCGCCCACAGACTGCCGTCCTCCTCGTCCACCGCGACCCGCACCGTGTGCCGGTCCCCGGCGAAGGAGAAGCTCAGTTCGCCGCCCAGACCGAGCCCGCGCGCCCGCCCGTCGACGTTCTCCACCTGGACCGTCCGCTCCTCCCCGTACGGGATGAAGTGGCCCGGCACCGCGTACGCCGGGTCGTACGCGGTGGCCTCGATCCCGGCGAAGGCCGCGCGGCCCGGCGCGGCCGGGTCGAACACCCGTACCGCCCATTCCCCTTCGCGCCGGATCACGACGAGCCGTACCTCCCCGGCGGCGAGCCGGGAGTGCGAGGGCGGGCTCTCGTCGGCGGCCAGCACGGCGGCGCCGGCAAGGGGATCGCCGTCCAGGGTGATCCCGTCCTGCGGCCCCGCGGTCAGGGTCACGCCTCCGGCGGCGGCCCGCCAAAGCCCCGGAACGGCCGGAATTCGACCTTCCGGGTAGTCGGCGAGCCAGTGGGTGCCGATCAGGGCGAGGGGGCCGTAGGGGGCGGACACGGTGGCCACCCGGTGCTCGTGCCACTGCTTCCAGGCCACGGACGGATCTTCAGCGCTCATGCCGCTCAACCCTTCCACACCGGCCCGGGCGAAAACCGGAAGGGTCAGGAATGGCCACGAACGCACGCATCCCCCAACGCACTGGACCCCCACCCGGCAGGCGGGAGGGGGTCCAGCGATCAGTGGTGAAGCGGTGAAGCGGGTGCGTGTGGCTTAGTACACGCTCACGCCCCAGCGGGCCAGCGCTTCCTTGACGGGCTGGAAGTAGGTGGTGCCACCCGCCTTGCAGTCGCCGCTGCCGCCGGAGGTGAGGCCGACCGCGCGGGTGCCCGAGTAGAGCGGGCCGCCGCTGTCGCCGGGCTCGGCGCAGACGTTGGTCTTGATCAGACCCTTGACGGTCTCACCGCTGGTGTAGTGCACGGTCCAGTTCAGGCCGGTCACCTTGCCGCCGTGCGTGCCCGTGGTGTTGCCACGGCGCTTCACGCTCAGGCCCACCGTGGCGTCGATGGCGGTCTTGATGTCCTGGCTCCCCACACTGCCCGAGTGCTTGAGGGCCTTGTTGTCGTAGCGGACGAGCCCGTAGTCGTTGCCCGGGAAGCTGGCGCTGACGTTCGCACCGATCTTCGTGGTGCGCGCGGCGTTGGTGTACCAGGTACCGGCACCCTTGACGCAGTGACCCGCGGTCAGGACGTAGTACGTGCTGCCCTTGTGCACGTTGAAGCCGAGGGAGCAGCGCCACGAGGTGGTCCAGATGCCGTCCCCACCGCTGGTCAGCATCGACATCTTGCCGTGCGTCCGCTCGATGCGCACCGCCGAGGCGTTCGCCCCGGCCTCCTTCTTGATCTTGTTTATGTTCGCGTCCGAGACGGTGGAGTCCGCCTGGACCACGATGGCCCCCGTGTCGGGGTCCTGGCCCCACGCGGTGCCGGGGACGTCGGCCCGCAGGAGCGAGGCGTCGACCGCGGCGAAGCGCTCGGCCATGACGCTGCTGCCGTTCGGGGCCTCTGCCGCCGTCGCGGGACCCGCGAGGGTGGCCACGGCGGTCAGACCGACGGCCGCGGCGAAGAGCCGGGAACGGAAGATGCGCTTGATCGTCACTTATTGTCCTCCCGAAGGAAATCGAAGCCCGGGCAGGTGCGGTGCCCGAGCTTGTGCAGTCGCCAGGAGCCGCGGCCGGCGGATCGCCGTTCGCCGTGCCCCTGACAAACCCCGTAAATGCTATCGAAGGTTTTCCGGCGACAGGCACGCGGGGCAAGGGCGACTTCGAGCCACTGTCCGCTCCGCGTTGACCACCTCGACCGAAGCGCTCCCTTGTCGCAGCCCAGGCCGCACTGCCGCCCGCCGCACGCCGAATCTCGGAACGGCTGAAAATCGCCCTGCCGGATCGAGGGCGTGGGAGACCGGGCCAAGCCCGCGCCAAGCCCGGGCCGAAGCGGAGCCCGGGCGTCCTCAGCAGCCGTCACAGGGACAGCAGCAGCAGTCCCCGCAGCCACAGTCGCCGCAGCAGTCACAGCCGTCGCAGCAGTCACCTGCGTCGCACCACGGGTCCTTCCGCTCCCGCGACCACGGGCCCTCGTGCTCCGTGCAGCACAGCTGGCAGGTGCAGAAGAGCCCGAGGGCCACCGCGCAGCCCGGCAGCAGGTCGCGGCGCGGCTTGCGCGGGGGCGCCGGGGGCGGTCCGAAGTCCACCGGGGGCGGCCCGAAGGAGCCCTCGGGAGCCGGGGCCGTCGCCGTGTGGGCGCAGCCGGCGGTGCCGAAGGCGCGGTCCACCGAGGTGCGCAGCTCGTGCACGAGCAGCCGGTGGGCCAGCCCCGCGTCGGCGAACTCCACCTCCCGCAGCGCCAGCCGGATCCCGCGCAGCGCGTCGTCGCACAGCCTGCGCGCCTCGGCCCGGGGCGTCCCGGTGGCGGTCAGCGGGTTCCAGGCCCCCGCCGCCGCGTCCGCGGCCTGGTCCTCGACGGCGTCCAGCAGGTGTGCGAGCCGCCCGAAGTAGCGGCCCGCCTCGGCGAGCGCGGGGGCGTTGCCTGGCCGTCCGGCGAGGGCCGCGGTATGGGCGAAGGCGGCGGCCGTGGCGGTCTCGGTCGGCTCGGTCACCACGAGCACCGGGGTGCCGGCTCCGGCCAGGGTCTCGATGCCCGCCTGCCGGTCCACGGCGTCGACGAGCACCGCCGTGTCGAAGCCGAGCGAGGCGCCGGTACGGGCGCCCGCCCGGTCCCAGCCCCGGGCCACCCGGCGCGCCGCGAGGGCGATCGGGGCGCGGGCCAACAGGCCGTCCCGGTCGGCCACGTGGTCGCGCACCTTCGCGGAGGCCAGCACCAGGGAGACGGCGGCGGCGAGCCGCGCACCCTCGCCGTTGGCCACGGCCGCGGTGCGCATCCCGCGCAGTGGACAGGGACCGGCGGTGCGCCGGGAGCCGGGGGCCGGACCGGACTGAGCCTCCGTCAGAACGGAGACGAGCAGCCCGTCGTAGTTGGTGACGATCCTCGCGAACTGGCCGTGGTCCCCCCGAAGTGCCAGGCACAGCCCGCAGAGATGGGCCATCCACTCCGTCTTGAACCGTTCCCCGAGGCGGTGCGTGCAGGGTCTGACGATGCCGAACAAAACGATTCCCCCGTGTGTCATACGCGTGCTGACGGGCATGGTAGCGAGACCGGCCGTCACCCGTACGCCCCCGTCCCTCACCCGTACGGATGCACTGGTCGTATTTTCACTCAGTCAGCAGCGGTAGCCGCTGGGATCCTTGACCGTGCAACGGATGTTCTGCACCAGTACCGTCACGAAACCCCTGCGCGGCGACTATCCACTTGGCGCGTTGTCAGCATCATGGACGACGATAGGGACGCGGAAGACAAGACAGAACTGACCGCGATGAAAGGAGGCGTCCATGGGTTCGGTGCGCAAGGCGAGTGCCTGGCTGGGTCTCGTAGAGGACAGCGACGACGAGCGTTACTACGACGACGACTACGCGGAGGCTCCGCAGGGGGGCTCTGTGGTCGGCCCCGGCGAGCAGTGGGTCACGGACCCGCGCGTCAAGGTGGCGTCGGAGTCCGCCGTCGAGCAGGGCCGCCGCATCGCGACGGTCACCCCGGACGGCTTCCGCGACGCCCGCGGCATCGGGGAGCTGTTCCGCGACGGTGTTCCGGTCATCGTGAACCTGTCCTCGATGGACCCGGGCGACGCGAAGCGCGTGGTCGACTTCGCGGCCGGTCTGACCTTCGGTCTGCGCGGTTCGATCGAGCGGGTGGCGACCAGGGTCTTCCTGCTGACCCCGGCCGACACCCAGATCGTGAGCGGCGAGTCCGGCGGCCGCTCGCGCGACTTCTTCAACCAGAGCTGAGCAAGGCCTCACCGGTTCCTTCCGGCCCTCCCGGCATCCAGCGGGCCCCGCGCGGGCCTAGCGGAAGGCGTCGAGCCCGGTGAGCGCCTTGCCCAGCACGAGCTGGTGCATCTCGACGGTGCCCTCGTAGGTGAGGACCGATTCGAGGTTGGTGGCGTGCCGCATGACGGGATATTCGAGGGAGATCCCGTTGGCACCGAGGATCGTCCGCGCGGTGCGACAGATCTCGATGGCCTCGCGGACGTTGTTGAGCTTGCCGAAGCTGATCTGCTCCGGCCGCAGGGTCCCCGCGTCCATCCGCCGCCCCAGGTGGTGGGCGAGCAGGATCCCCTTGTGGAGTTCCAGCGCCATGTCCGCGAGCTTGGCCTGGGTGAGCTGGAAACCGCCGATGGCCCGGCCGAACTGCTCGCGCGTCTTCGCGTAGCCGAGCGCCGACTCGAAGCTGGCGCGCGCCGCCCCCATGGATCCCCAGACGATTCCGTACCGCGCGTGGCTGAGGCAGCCGAGCGGCCCCTTCAGTCCGGTGACGCCCGGAAGCACCGCGTCGGCGGGCAGCCGTACGTCGTCCATGACCAGCTCGCTGGTCACCGAGGCGCGCAGGGACCACTTGTGCTTGATCTCCGGGGCGGAGAAGCCGGCGCTGTCCGTGGGGACGGCGAACCCGCGGATCCCCTCCTCGGTCTGCGCCCAGACGACGGCCACGGCGGCCACCGAGCCGTTGGTGATCCACATCTTGCGGCCGTTCAGCACCCAGTCCGAGCCGTCCCGCCTGGCGTGCGTGCGCATCGCGCCGGGGTCCGAGCCGACGTCCGGCTCGGTCAGTCCGAAGCAGCCGATGAGCTCGCCCGCGGCCATGCCGGGCAGCCACCGCTGCTTCTGCTCCTCGGAGCCGTACTTCCAGATCGCGTACATCGCGAGCGAGCCCTGTACGGAGACCAGCGAGCGGATCCCGGAGTCGGCGGCCTCCAGTTCCAGGCAGGCGAGCCCGTACTGGACGGCGCTCGCGCCGGCGCAGCCGTATCCCTGGAGCGACATCCCGAGGGCGCCGAGGGCGCCGAGCTCCTTGGCGATCTCGCGGATGCCGGGCAGCTCGCCGTTCTCGTACCACTCGGCGATGTTGGGCAGGACCCGGTCGGCGGCCCAGCCGCGGACGGTGTCCCGGATCGCGAGGTCCTCGGGCGAGAGGAGTTCGTCGAGCCCGAGCGGGTCGGTGGGAACGAAGGACACTGCGCCTCCTGGCGGGCCGGGATCACAAAAACCTAGCGCCGCAAGTTTGTCGGTCCGCCGGTCCCCGGTCCACCCGCTCCGGGTGTGACCCCGGTCCTGTGCCGCGGCCCCGTGCCCCCGTCCTGTGCCCCCGGCCCGTGCCCCCGGTCCTGTGCTCCCCGTGCTGCGGGCAGACTTCGGACATGCTCGATACTTCCGCGCGGCTGCTGCGCCTGTTGTCCCTGTTGCAGGCCCACCGGGAATGGACCGGGGCCGATCTGGCCGGCCGGCTCGGCGTGACCCCGCGGACCGTGCGCCGCGACGTGGACCGGCTGCGGGAGCTCGGCTACCCCGTGAACGCCAGTCCGGGCACCGGCGGCGGCTACCAGCTGGGGGCCGGCGCCGAGCTGCCGCCGCTGCTGCTCGACGACGACGAGGCCGTCGCGGTGGCCGTCGGGCTGCGGACCGCCGCGGGGAACGGCGTGGAGGGCATCGGCGAGGCCTCCGTACGGGCGCTGGCGAAGCTGGAGCAGGTCCTGCCGTCCCGGCTGCGGGGCCGGGTGTCCGCGCTGAACCGGTTCACCGTGCCCATGCTCCGCGGGGCGGGCGGGTCCGGCATCGACCCCTCCGTACTGACCGAGCTGGCCGGCGTCTGCCGGGACGCCGAGCGGCTGCGCTTCGGGTACCGGGACCACGGGGGCGCCGTCACCCGCAGGACCGTCGAACCGCACCGGCTGGTGTGCAGCGAGCGCCGCTGGTACCTCGTCGCCTGGGACCTGGACCGGGAGGACTGGCGGACCTTCCGGGTGGACCGGATCGAGCCCAGGCCCCCGCACGGACCGCGCTTCACCCCGCGCCCGCCGCCGGCCGAGGACCTCGCCGCGTACGTCTCCCGGGGCATCTCCCAGCGGGTGTACGCGACCCGCGCGGTCGTCCGGCTGCGGGTGCCCGAGGAGGAGGCGGCGCGGATCGTCGGGCCGGCCGACGGGACCCTGGAACCGCTCGACGAGCGGAGCTGCATCCTGCGCACCGGAGCGGTCAACCTCGATGTCCTCGTGATTCACCTCATGATGATCGGCTGTGAGTTCGAGGTGGTCGAGCCGACCGAGCTGACGGACCGGATCCGGGCCGCGCGAGATCGGCTCGGCAGGTCTCTGGAACCGCGCGAACCCACCGCGGAAGTGAAGGATTTGTGAGGAAGCGGAGGGTGCCCCGAGCGCACTCCGCGCACAATTCCGGGGAGTTCCGGAGGAATTCGAAACAGAATTCGCCCCGGGCGTGTCGCGTGACGGTAAATAAAAGGGCCGGACGAACTCCGCCGTGAGGGACTGTAGACAATCCGTGACCCAAGCGTGACCCGGTATGGAGGAACGTCCGGGCGCGGCGCTGACGTTCCGGGCCTTTCGCGGCCGCGACCGGCGGCGAATGGCCCCGGACCGGTCCGGGACGTGCGACGGCGGGCCCCGGTCGTCGACCGGGGCCCGCCGTGGATGCGCGAGCGGAGGGGTGCGTACCGTCCGGCTCAGCCGCCGGTGGCCGGGCGGGGTGCCGCGCCGCGCACCGGGGCGCGCTCCGCGTGGGGCGGGCGGCGGCTGCCGGCCGGGGCTCCCGGGGTCCGCTCGGAGCGGATCAGGTGCGGACGGCCGGAGAGGTGGGCGGCGGGCCGGGCGGCCGCCTGGCGCCCCGCGCTCTGCGCGGAAGCGGAGGCCGAGGCGGAGGCCGAGGCGGAGGCCGAAGCCGGGGCGGCGACGGACACGGGGGCGGCGGAGGCCGACGCCTGGACCGGGACGGGGACCTGCGCGGGCTCGGCCGCCTCGGGCTGCCGCAGGACGGCCACGGGCTGCGCCGACGGCACGGGCTGCGCGGGCGGCACGGGCTGCTCGGACGGTACGGGCTGCGCCGGCTGCCGTTCGGACGGCTCCTCGGCGGCCCGCTCCAGCCGCCACTTGCCGCCGGCCGAGAGCAGCGGGACCAGCAGCCCGGTGAGGCCCTCGGGCACCTGCCCGGCCTCCACGAGGCTGCGCAGCCGCGCCCGCAGGTCGAAGACGTAGGCCTCGGCCCGGGCGATGAGCGGCTCGAACCACGGCAGCGCCAGCAGCACGAGCAGACCGGCGAGCCAGCCGAGCAGGACGTCGCTGACCCAGTGGGTGCCGAGGTAGACGGTGGTGGCGCCGACGCTCAGGGAGACCACGGCGGAGACCAGGGAGAGCACCCGGCGGGTGACCACCGTGGAGGCCAGGTAGGCCAGGATTCCCCAGGTCACCACGGCGTTGGCGGTGTGGCCGGAAGGAAATATATCGCCGCCCGCGAAGAGCTCGGCGGAGCCGATCTCGGTGGCGTAGTGCGGACCGAGCCGGCCCAGGCCGAGCTTGACGGCGCCCACGGTGATGTTGAGCAGCAGCAGCGCCACGCCGAGGGTGATCAGGGGGCGCAGGGTGTGCTGCCGCCAGGACCGCCAGCCGAGCCAGGCCGCGACCATGACCGCGGTCGGGCCGCGCTGGCCGAGGACGACGAGGTAGTCGAGGAAGGCGTGCAGCTGCGGCCACTGCTCGTACGGCCGGAAGAACATGATCTGCCAGTCGAGGCGGACGAGCCAGGACGTGGTCAGGACAGCGACGACGATCGCCAGGTAGATGCCGAGGGTTGCCCCGAGGAGCACGACGCGGTGCCGGCTCATCCGCGGTGTTTGCAGATGAGCCGGTCGCTCTGGTTCCCGGTCCAGCCGGGCGAACACCCGCTCCAGTCTGGGCAGGATTTGGTCGGTACGCACTCAATCGACGTTACCGCGCGCGGATGGGCGGCCCGGTCGAATCGCGGGCTTTGTGATGACCATGTGATGTGGAGTTGGTCTCACGCGGGACTTAATTCCCGGTATTCATCCTTTGGTTGGAGCGGGGAAGGCTCCATCCGCCGACCATTTCCTCGCACACTTAGACCGTCTTTATAACTCCAGGTCAATTGTTTTGCCCAAAGATGGAGCGGAACGATCCATTCCGTGATCTTGGGTGCCCGGGCCCTTCCGCCGCGGCCTACGGCGGCCCCGAGCCGTTCAGCCAGAAGGCCCCGTACACGGCCGACGCCGCGGCCGCCGCGCCCAGCACCGCGGCCGCCCGGCCCGTCCGCCACCGGGCCAGCGCCACCGCCGGCGGGAAGACCAGCGGGAAGGCGGGCAGCAGCAGCCGGGGCTTGGAGCCGAAGTACCCCGAGGCGCACAGGGCCAGCGCCACCACGATCCCGGCGTACACCAGCAGCGGTACCGGCTGGCGCCGCCGCACGCAGAGCACGTACAGCCACACCACCAGCGCGACCCCGGCGATCAGCCCGATCCCGGCGGCGAAGGCCGGGGAGGCCAGCCGCGCCCCGATGAACCGGGCGAACGCCCAGCCGCCGTCGAAGCCGTTGCCCCAGCCGCCCTGCACGTCGAGGTACCCGGTCAGGCCGCCTCCGGTGCGCGCACCGACCCACAGGACGTACGCCGCCGCGCCGAGCGGGGCCAGCAGCGCCCCCGCCACCGGCCGCCAGGAGCGCTCCCCGCCGCGCAGGGCCAGGGCGGCGGCCACCCACACCGCCGCGACCACGGCGGCGCCGACCGGGCGGGTCAGCCCCGCCCCGGCCGCGAGCAGGCCGGCGGTGAGCCAGTGCCCGCGCAGGACCCCGTAGAGGCCCCAGGCGGCCAGCGCGGTGAACAGCGATTCGCTGTACGCCATCGACTGCACGATCCCGACGGGCAGCGCGGCCCAGACCGCGACGGCGAACACCCCGGCCCGGCGGCCGTGGACGAGCTCGGCGACCGCGAAGATCCCCCAGGCCGCGGCGAGCCCGGCGAGCGCCGACACCACCAGGCCCGCGGATCCGTGGCCGAGCCCGGTGACGGCCGAGACCAGCCGCTCCAGCCAGGGCAGCAGCGGGAAGAAGGCCAGGTTGGAGTGGACGTCTCCGTTCGGGAGCGCCACCTCGTACCCGTAGCCCTCGGCGGCGATGCGGGCGTACCAGAGGGAGTCCCAGCGGGCCGAGAGCAGGGTGTGCGCGCTGCTGCCGGCCACCGCCCCCCACACCGCGAGCACGGTCAGCCCCAGCAGCCGCACCGCCACGAACACGGCGAGAGCGGGCGCGGCCCGGCGAAATCCAAGATCCTTCACGGGCATGATTATCGAGGCCCGGGGCGGTCGCGCCCGGGCAGCAAGGGCCGAGGCGGAACGAGTGGCGCACACCACAGCGCGGCAGGCGGCGGGATGAGAGCTTGACCACGTGTCGGACAGCCGAACTCGCGTACGCTGACTGTTCACTCGCCTGTCGACGCCGGACCCCGTAGGACGCCACCCTCCCCACCCGTGGCCCCGAGAAGACGCTGGTCCGCCGAGGGCGAGGGATCACCTGGGAGGTACATGCATGTCGGGGACGAACGTGACCGGCGACAGGAACCCTTCCCCCTGGCAGCGACTGCGGCAACTCGGCGCGGCCTCCGGCGGGGCCAACCGCTGGGCCGTCCTCGCGGTCCTGTGCGTCAGCCTGGTGCTCGTCGCGCTCGACGCGACGATCCTGCACGTCGCCGTCCCCTCCGTCACCGAAGACCTCCGTCCCGGCCCGATGGAACTCCTGTGGATCGTCGACGCCTACCCGCTGGTGTGCGCCGCCCTCCTCATCCTCTTCGGCACCCTCGGTGACCGCGTGGGCCGCCGCCGCGTCCTGCTCCTCGGCTACGCGCTCTTCGGCGCGGCCTCGGCCCTGGCCGCCCTCGCCGACAACGCCCAGGTCCTGATCGCCGCCCGCGCCCTGCTCGGCGTCGGCGGCGCGATGATCATGCCGGCCACCCTGTCGATCCTGCGCCAGGTCTTCCCCGACCGGCGCGAGCGGGCCCTGGCCATCGGCATCTGGACGGCCGTGGCCGCCGTCGGCGCCGCGAGCGGTCCCGTACTCGGCGGCTTCCTGGTCCAGCACTTCTGGTGGGGCTCGGTCTTCCTCATCAACATCCCGCTCATGATCATGATCCTGCCGCTGGGCCGGTGGCTGCTGCCGGAGTCCAGGGGCACCGCCGACGGGCCCTGGGACGTGCTCGGCGCACTCATGGCCGCCGGCGGCGTGCTCGGCGCGGTCCTCGGGGTCAAGCGGCTCGGCGCGGAGCGCCAGCTCGTCGACCCGCAGGCACTGGTCCCGCTCCTGATCGGGGCCGGGCTGCTCGTCCTGTTCGTCCGGCGCCAGAAGCGCCGCGCACACCCGCTGATCGACATGCGGATGTTCTCCCGGCCCGCCTTCACCACCTCCGTGGGCTGCATCGTGCTGGCCATGCTGGCGCTGGTCGGCCTGGAGCTGATCGCCGTCCAGTACCTCCAGCTCGTGCTGCACCTGAGCCCCCTGGAGACCGGGCTGCGCCTGCTGCCGCTCACCTTCGCCGCGATGGCGGCGGGCGCGACCGGCTCGTACACCCTGTCCCGGACCGGACCGCGCCGGATGGTCTCGCTGGGCTTCGTACTGACCGCCGGCGCGGTCCTGCTCCTCACCTTCATGGGCCAGCACGACCGGCCGGTCCTGCTCACGGTCGGCTTCGTCCTGCTCGGCTTCGGTCTCCAGACCACCCTCTTCGCCGCCTACGAATCCATGCTGAGCGAGGCTCCGGCCGCGACGGCCGGCGGCGCCGCCTCGATAGGGGAGACCTCCTACCAGCTCGGCGCGGGCATGGGCATCGCCCTGCTGGGCAGCGTGATGAACGCGGCCTACGCCCCCGGCCTGGCAGCGGTCCCCGGCGTGTCGCCGGCCGACTCGGCCGGCGCCTCCCACTCCCTCGGCGAGGCCTACCAGATCGCGGCCCGGCTCGGCGGCCCGGCGGGCGAATCCCTGTTCTCGGCCGCCCGCCACTCCTTCGTCCACGGCCTGCACGTCACGCTGGTCGTCAGCGCCGCGCTGCTCCTGGCGGGCGCGGCGATGGCCCTGAAGCTCCCCCGCACGATGGAATGCACGGACGCCGAGGCGGCCCCCGTCCGCCTCCCGGTACAGCCGGGCCCCGCACCCACGGGCACCCGCATCCCGGCCCAGCCCGCCCCCGACCACGACCCGGCGATCGGCCACCCGGCCTGACCCTTCCGCCCGGCGGACCGGTGCGGGTGGGGGCCCTGCGGGGCAAAGTCCCCTACCCGCCCTTCGCCCGTTCCCCGGGCTCTGCCCGGACCCGGTCCTCAAACGCCGGACGGGCTGAAAAGATCGCCGCTCTCGAGCCCCGCCGGCGTTCGAGGACCGGGCCCGGGGCACAGCCCGGGGGTCCGGGGCACAGCCCCGGGGGTCCGGGGCACAGCCCCGGGGAACGGGCGAAGGGGCGGGTAGGGGACCCCGCCCCGCAGGGCCCACCCGCCCGCCCAGGCCGATCCGCTACGCGCGCGGCGATCCCCCGGACCCGGCCGAAGCCCCCGGGGCCGTCCCGGCCGGGACCGGAGCAACGGGGACCGGCGCAGCCGGAGCAGGCACGACCGGCGGCGCCGCAGGCGCGGGCGCCTGCGCCTCCACAGGCGGCAGCACCAGAAGCATCCCGATCCGCAGCACCCCGGGCCGCCCCCCGATCACCCCCCGGTTCGCCGCGTAGAGCGCCTGCCACCCGCCCCGCACCCGATGCCTCCGCGCGATCCCCGCCAACGTGTCCCCGCCCCGCACCACATGCATCCGCCCGGCCAGCCCGTACCGCTTGGCGCACACGGGCCACGCCTCCCAGCCCTGGCTCGCGAGGAGCTCCTCCCCGACCCGGATCTGCTGCTCCCGGGTGGCGAGGTCCGCCCTCGGGGCGAAGGCGAGCCCTCCGTGTTCCTCCCATGTCGGCTGCCAGAACTGCAGTCCGCCGTAGAAGCCGTTGCCCGTGTTCACCGCCCAGCGGCCCCCGCTCTCGCAGTCGGCCACGCAGTCCCAGGGCCACTGCCCGCCGGGTCCGCAGTCCACGGCCCGCCCGGAAGCCCCCGGGCGCGGCGGGGGCGGCGCCGCGGCCGCGGCCCCGGGCGACGCCGCCGCCAGCACGAACAGCACCAGCGCCGCCGCGCCCACCCCACCCGGAACCCCGAAGTTGCGCATCGCGTCACGCTACGCAGCCCCGTACCGCCCCCCGCGCGCGCCACACCGCGCCCCGCGCGCCCCCACCCGCTCGGCCCACCGGGCAAACGGCCAGCACCGGCCATCAACTGCGCACAACCAAAAAAGAGTTGGTACGAAAACAACGGCCCGGTCGGACCGTTCACTCCTTCGGGGGTCCGGTTCGATTCCGTTCCCTCAAACGGCGTGACCCCGGCCGCCACTCCCCCGTTGAGCCCGGCGAGCCGGAACCCCCCGGCCCCGCACGCCTAGTCCGAGGAGCCACCCCGTGCCGCGCATGCTCGAAGTCAGTGATGAGGTACGTGCCGAGATCGGCGACGAGGAGGCCGAGCGGCTGCTCGCAGGTGACGGATCCCCGGGCAGTTACGACTGCACCTCCTGCCGCACCCCCGGCGACTCCGAGCGCGAGCAGACCAGCACCGTGCTGTTCGTCGGGGACGAGACGGCCGTCCTGGCCTTCGCCCACGCCGGCTGCATCCCGTCGCAGGTCGTCTCCGTGCCCGAGGCGGACCTCCAGGGCGCCGTCCGCTCCATCACCGGCGACAGCCCCGCCCCCGCGGCCGCGCCCGCCGGCGACGAACCGCAGTCCGTGCCCGGCGGCCAGGCCGTCCTCGGCATCACCAGCGGCCTGATCCTGATCAACGGCGAGCTGCACCCAGCCCTGGTGGTGGAGCCGACCGCGCCCATCGCGCGCCCCGGCACCACCGGTCCCGGCGACGACTTCCTGCCGCTCCTCATCGAGCAGGGCTTCATCCCCATGACCGACACCGAAGAGGTCCCGCAGGCCCTGAGCGGCTGGTCGATCCTGCTCGCCGCGGGCCAGCTGCACTCCGTGCTCCAGCCCGGTCAGATCGCCTGGTGGCAGGCGCACCGGCCGCTGTCGGTCACCGACGGCTGGCGGGCCGCCGTCAACAAGACGCAGCGCGTCCTGGTGTACGCGGCCCCCGTCGGCACCATCGGCCAGCAGCCCCGCGAGGACCTGCTGCGCGACGCCCTGGACAAGGCCGCCCGCAACGGCAAGCTGGTCGCCGCCTCGATGCCGCTGGCGGGCACCCCGGGCGCCTGAGGCCCGGCCCGAGACCCGGCCCGAGGTCCCTTCTCCGGGGCCTCCCGGGCTTCCGCTCCCCGCTCTGCCCTTCCGTCCCCGAATCGGCCGTCCGACCCCCGTCACCGGGGGCCGGGCGGCGTGCGCCGGGGGTGCGCGGTCCGTCCCGCGCACCCCCGGCGATCTGCGTTTTCCGCCCCGCGAGCCCGCATCCGCGGGCCGCCGGTTTCGTTGGCTGATACGTGCATTCCTACGATGTCTCCCGCGCCCCGTCCTATCCGAGCAGCGTGCCCCCGATGCGCCCCGTACGGGAGCTGGGGAGCTCTCCGGCCGTCTCGCACACCCCCATCTACGACACGCTGTACTCGGAGTACCTGCGCGCCTTCCGGGCCCTGCCCGGGGACCGCACGGGCGAGGAGGACCTCGGCTTCACGGCGTTCTCGTACGGGGGCCCCTACAGCGGCGCGTACGCGGGCGGCGCGGGCACGTACGGCACCGGGTCCGCGACGGGCACCGCGAGCGCCTACGGGAGCGGCTGGAACGGTTCCTCATGGCAGCCGGCGGGACAGCACGCCGGGCAGCAGGCGGACGCCTGGCAGCCCTCCCCCGCCCCGCAGCCGCAGTACTCGTACGCCGGCGCCGGATATGCGAGCGGGCGGCAGCACCAGACCGGGATGCAGCACATCCCGGCGGCCCTGCCGCCCGCTCCGCGCCGGGGCTACTAGCCCCGGCAGGCCCTGAAGGCCACTACATCTTGCGCTTGTGCTGCGCACCGCGCTTCTCGCGGACGCGGACCGAGATGTGGATCGGGGTCCCCTCGAAGCCGAACTCCTCGCGCAGGCGGCGCTCGATGAAGCGGCGGTAGCCGTGCTCCAGGAAGCCGGAGGCGAAGAGGACGAACCGCGGCGGCTTGCTGCCCGCCTGCGTACCGAACAGGATGCGCGGCTGCTTGCCGCCACGGATCGGGTGCGGGTGGGCGGCGACGACCTCGCCGAGGAAGGCGTTCAGACGGCCGGTCGGGATGCGCATCTCCCAGCCGGCGAGCGCGGTCTCGATGGCCGGGACCAGCTTCTCCATGTGGCGGCCGGTGAGCGCCGAGACGTTCACCCGGGGCGCCCAGGCGACCTGCTGCATCTCGGTCTCGATCTCGCGCTCGAGGTAGTAGCGGCGCTCCTCGTCGAGGTTGTCCCACTTGTTGTACGCGATCACGATCGCGCGGCCCGCCTCGACGGCCATGGTGATGATGCGCTGGTCCTGCACGGAGATCTGCTCGGTCGTGTCGATCAGGATGACCGCGACCTCCGCCTTCTCCACGGCGGCGGCCGTGCGCAGCGAGGCGTAGTAGTCCGCGCCCTGCTGGAGGTGGACCTTCTTGCGGATGCCCGCGGTGTCGATGAACTTCCAGGTGACCCCGCCGAGCTGGATCAGCTCGTCGACCGGGTCGCGGGTGGTGCCGGCCATCTCGTTGACGACGACGCGGTCCTCCTTGGCCACCTTGTTCAGGAGGGAGGACTTGCCAACGTTCGGGCGGCCGATGAGCGCGATCCGGCGGGGACCGCCGACGGCGGTGCCGAAGGTCTGCTCGGGGGCCTCGGGCAGGGCCTCCAGGACGGCGTCGAGCATGTCGCCGGTGCCGCGGCCGTGCAGGGAGGAGACCGGGTGCGGGTAGCCGAGGCCCAGCGACCACAGCGAGGCCGCGTCGGACTCGCCGCTCTGGCCGTCGACCTTGTTGGCGCACAGGACGACGGGCTTGCCGGCCTTGCGCAGCAGGCGCACGACGGCCTCGTCGGTGTCGGTGGCGCCGACCTTGGCGTCCACGACGAAGACGACCGCGTCGCAGGCCTCGATGGCGTACTCGGCCTGGGCGGCGACCGAGGCGTCGATGCCGAGGACGTCCTGCTCCCAGCCGCCGGTGTCGACGACCTTGAAGCGGCGGCCGGCCCACTCGGCCTCGTAGGTGACGCGGTCACGGGTGACGCCGGGCTTGTCCTCGACGACCGCCTCGCGGCGGCCGATGATCCGGTTCACCAGGGTCGACTTGCCGACGTTCGGGCGGCCGACGACGGCGAGGACGGGCAGCGGGCCGTGACCGGCCTCCTGCAGAGCGCCTTCGACGTCCTCGATGTCGAAGCCCTCTTCCGCGGCGAGCTCCATGAACTCCGCGTACTCGGCATCGCCAAGTGCTCCGTGGTCTTGCTGGTCGTTCATGAAGTCCGTTCCTCGTCGTTCGTGGTGATCGGTGGGGCCCGCGCAGCGCGGTTCCACTACTAGGTCAAGTCTCGCTCAGCGCCCGGTCAGGCGCTTGGCGTCGGCCAGGTGGGCGGTCAGCCGGTCCTGGATGCGTACGGTGGCCTGGTCCAGCGCGGTGCGGGTACGGCGGCCACTGCCGTCCCCGGCGTCGAAGGCATCGCCGAAGACGATGTCGACCCTGCTCTTGAATCGCGGCAGCGCCTTGACGACACGGCCGGAGCGTTCGGTGCTGCCCAGCACGGCGACCGGCACGATGGGGGCGCCGGAGCGGACCGCGAAGTACGCAAGGCCCGCGCGCAGCGAGGCGAAGTCGCCCTCGCCCCGGGTGCCCTCGGGGAAGATCCCCAGGGCTCCGCCGTTCTCCAGGACGCCCAGCGCGCGGCTGATGGCGCCCCGGTCGGCGCCGGAGCGGTCCACCTTCACCTGCCCGATCCGGTCGAGGAAGGGGCCGAGCGGACCGACGTACGCCTCCTTCTTGATCAGGAAGTGCAGCGGCCGCGGGGCGGTGCCCATGACCATGGGGCCGTCTATGTTGTGCGAGTGGTTCACGGCCAGGATGACGGGGCCGGTGGCGGGGACCTTCCAGGCCCCCAGCACGCGCGGCTTCCAGAGGCCGTACATGAGCCCGATGCCGATCCGCCGGCCGACCGCCGCACCCTTGAGGGAGGGCGTATCGCTCACGCGCGGCCCCGCTTCTCTTCCACCAGGGTGACCACGCACTCGATGACCCGGTCCAGCGTGAGCTCGGTGGTGTCCACCTCGACCGCGTCGCCGGCCTTGGCCAGCGGGGAGGTCTTGCGGCCGGAGTCGGCGGCGTCACGCTTGATCAGCGCTTCCTTGGTGGCCGCGAGGTCCGCGGCCTCCTTGCCCCGCAGCTCGCCGCTGCGGCGGGCCGCGCGGGCCTCGGCGGAGGCGGTGAGGAAGATCTTCAGGTCGGCGTCGGGCAGCACGGTGGTGCCGATGTCCCGGCCCTCGACCACGATGCCCTCGGCCTCCTCGGCCGCTTCGGCGGCGATGGAGCGCTGGAGCTCGGTGATCAGGGTGCGCACCTCGGGGACGGCGCTCACGGCGCTGACCTTGGAGGTGACCTCCTGGGTCCGGATCGGGCCGGAGGCGTCGTGGCCGTCGACGGTGATGGTGGGGGCGGACGGGTCGGTGCCGGACACGATGACGGGCTTGCCCGCCGCGAGGGCGATGGCCTGCGGGTCATCGGTGTCGATGCCGTTGGTGATCATCCACCAGGTGATGGCCCGGTACTGGGCACCGGTGTCCAGGTAGCGCAGCCCGAGCTTGGCGGCCACGGCCTTGGAAGTGCTGGACTTGCCCGTGCCCGAGGGACCGTCGATGGCGACGATCACGGCGGTCGGAGCTGCGGTTTCCACGGTTCGGGCACCTTCCTGGTTGCGCGTACGTGTCCGGGCGCGCCAATAGCGCCCCTCCTCCAGGTTACCGGGCTTTTCGCCGCCGCCCGCCGGGGCGCCGGCGGGCGGCGGCGGGCGGGGCGTGCGGGCAAGATCCGGAAAGGGCCGACCAGGGGGCGTCCGCCTACGGCTGGCGCAGTGCCCAGCCGCGTTCGCGCAGCTCGGCCTGGAGGCCCGCCACCGCCCGGGGTTCGACCATCAGCTGGACGAGACCGGCCTGCTGTCCGGTCGCGTGCTCGATCCGGACGTCCTCGATGTTGACCCCGGCCCGGCCGGCGTCGGCGAAGATCCGGGCGAGCTCGCCCGGCTGGTCGGAGATGAGGACGGCCACGGTCTCGTAGACCGTCGGCGCCGCCCCGTGCTTGCCCGGGACCCGGACCCGCCCCGCGTTGCCGCGGCGCAGTACGTCCTCGATGCCCGCCGCCCCCTCCCGGCGCTTGGACGCGTCGGCCGACTGCAGGCCCCGCAGGGCTTCGACGGTCTCCTCCAGGTCCGCGGCGATCCCGGTGAGCACGTCCGCCACGGGTCCCGGGTTGGCGGAGAGGATCTCCACCCACATCCGCGGGTCGGAGGCGGCGATCCGGGTCACGTCGCGGATGCCCTGCCCGCACAGCCGCACCGCGGTCTCGTCGGCCTCCTCCAGCCGGGCGGCGACCATGCTGGAGACGAGCTGCGGGGTGTGGGAGACCAGGGCGACGGCCCGGTCGTGGGCGTCGGCGTCCATGACCACCGGGACGGCCCGGCACAGCGCCACCAGCTCCAGCGCCAGGTTCAGCACCTCGTGGTCGGTCTCCCGGGTCGGCGTGAGCACCCAGGGGCGGCCCTCGAAGAGGTCGGCGGAGGCCGCGAGCGGTCCGGACTGCTCCTTGCCCGCCATCGGGTGGGTGCCGATGTACGCCTTGGTGTCCACGCCCAGCGCGTCCAGCTCCCGGCGCGGTCCGCCCTTGACGCTGGCCACGTCCACGTAGGCGCGGGCCAGGTCGCGGCCTATGGCGTCGGCGAGGGCGGCGGCCACGTGGGCGGGCGGTACGGCGATGACCGCGAGGTCGGCCTTGCCCTGGAAGGGCTCCTCCGTGCCGGCGCCCAACGCGGCGGCCGTACGGGCCTGCCCCTGGTCGCGGTCGGACAGGTGGACGGCGATGCCGCGGGCGGCGAGGGCGAGCGCCGCGGAGGTGCCGATCAGTCCGGTTCCGATGACGACGGCGGTTCTCACGGGGTGCTCTCCAGGTGTACAGGGGGGTGTGGCGGCGGTACCTGCCTCAGGGTAGCCAGCGGAAACGGCGCGAGGGCCCGGCGTCCCGTCCGCTGGGACGGGACGCCGGGCCCTCGGCAGCGCCCCCGGGAGGACCGGGGTCGCACAGGGAGGCGCTCAGAGGTTCTGCCGCCTGGCGTCGCTCAGAGTTTCTGCTGCTTGATGATGTCCTCCAGCGAGCCGCTCGGGACCGAGCCCTCGGGGGTCAGCTTGTCCACGGCCTGCGGCAGCGCCTGGGCGATCTGGTGCGCGGCGTCCTCCGGGGAGACGCCCGCCTCCTGGGCGACCTTGGCCAGGGTGTCGTCCGGCAGGGCCTTGGCGATCTCCTCGCCGCTGACCGGCTGGTTCTCGCCGGTGCCGACCCAGGACTGGGCCTGGTCCATCAGGCCCGACTTCTTCAGCATGTCCAGCAGCCCGCCGAGCGGGTTGTTCGCGGCGCCCGCACCGGCACCCGGCGCGGCTCCGGCCGCCTGGGCGCCGCCCGCACCGCCACCGCCCATGAGGGCGCCGAGGAGGGAGCCGAGGATGTTGCCGCCACCGCCGCCCTGTCCGCCGCTGCCGCCGCCGAGGAGGCCGCCGAGAAGGGAGCCGAGGTCGTTGCCCGCCATGGTGTTGCCTTTCGGAGAGGGACCGGGCGCGCGGAAATCGGCGTACCCGGCTTCGAGATACGGACAATGTCACCCAATCCGGACGCGTCTGCCACTTGGCGCAGAGCCGCGCACGGACTGCGGTAGAACGATCGGCATGATCTTCCACCTCGTACCGCTCGCCGACTGGACCGCCGATCCGGCGCGTCCGTACGCCCCGCCCTCCCTCGCATCCGAGGGTTTCGTGCACTGCTCGGCCGATCGCGAGACGGTGCTCGCGATCGCCGCCGCGCACTACGCGGACGTACCGGGCACCCTGCTCGCCGTGGAGCTCGACGAGCGCGGCCTCACCTCGGAGGTCCGCCGGGAGGGTGAAGCGGGCCTGCGCTACCCGCACGTCCACGGACCGCTGAACCGGGAGGCCGTGGTGCGCGTGTGGGAGGTGGTACGCGCCCCCGGCGGGCCGACGGAACTCGTTCCCCGGCCTCCGGAGGGCTGAGTCAAGGCGTGGCGGGGTGTTGCCGAGGCCCGTCACGCGCCAGGATGCCTCTCGCCATCCCGGCGATCACCCGAGGAGAAGTCATGAGCGACCCCACCCGCGCCGCCCGGCGCACGGTACTGGCGGCCGGCGCGAGCGTCCTGGCCGGCGGCGTGCTGACCGCCTGCGGCGGCAGCGACGAGACGAAGCCCTCGTCCGAGGGCGGCAGCGCCCCCACGGCGCAGGACTCCGCGTCCGCCTCCGCGTCCGCCTCGGCCTCGGCTCCGGCCGGGAACGCCAAGGCCCTGATCAAGTCCTCGGACGTGCCGGTCGGCGGCGGCACGGTCCTCAAGGACGAGAAGCTGGTCGTCACCCAGCCGACGGCCGGCTCCTTCCGCTGCTTCACGGCGGTGTGCACGCACTCGGGCTGCCTGGTCAACAAGGTGGCGGCCGGAACCATCGACTGCCCGTGCCACGGCAGCCAGTTCAAGGACACGGACGGCGCGGTGGCCAAGGGCCCGGCCACCAGGCCGCTGGAGGAGAAGAAGATCACCGTCTCCCCGGCGGGAGAA
This sequence comes from Streptomyces sp. NPDC051563, assembly GCF_044454225.1. Lineage (NCBI taxonomy): Bacteria > Bacillati > Actinomycetota > Actinomycetes > Kitasatosporales > Streptomycetaceae > Streptomyces > Streptomyces sp. NPDC051563. The sequence goes on along the minus strand of NZ_JBITDL010000016.1, from coordinate 14,619 downwards.
ATCTCGCTCGCCTAGCTCCGGACCTCGGCACTAGCCTCACCGGATGAACGAGGCCACCGCAGACACCGGGGACGACCCGACCCCCGAGCCGCTCCAACTCACCCTGGTCAGGGACCACACGGTCTACTCCTGCGTGATCGGTTCGAGGGCGTTCGGCCTGGCGACGGAGGCGAGCGACACCGACCGGCGCGGTGTCTACCTCGCCCCGACGCCGCTGTTCTGGCGCTTCGAGAAGCCGCCGGCGCACGTGGAGGGGCCCCGGGACGAGGAGTTCTCGTGGGAGCTGGAGCGCTTCTGCGAACTCGCGCTGCGTGCCAACCCGAACATCCTGGAGGTCCTCCACTCCCCCCTCGTGGAGGACCTCACCCCGGTCGGCGAGGAACTCCTCTCGCTCCGCGGCGCGTTCCTCTCCCGCCGGGCCCACACCACCTTCGGCAGGTACGCCGTCTCCCAGCACGGCAAACTCCTCGGCGACCTCCGCAACCACGGCGCCCCGCGCTGGAAGCACGCCATGCACCTGCTGCGCCTGCTCCTGTCCTGCCGCGACCTGCTGCGCACGGGCCGCCTGGTGATCGACGCGACCCCCTACCGCGACCGCCTCCTCGCGGTCCGCCGCGGCGAGCTCACCTGGGAGGAGGTCGACGCCTGGATGACCCTCCTCCAGGAACAGACCGAAGCCGCCCTCCCCACCAGCCCCCTCCCCGATTCCCCGGACCTCCCCCGAGTCGAAGACTTCCTCCTCCGCACCCGCCGGGCCTCGGCGACCGCCTAACCCGCCCGCCGCCGTACGACGAACGCGTCGAGCGCGTCGAACGCGTCCACGTGTTCCGGCAGCCGCGAGCCGTCCTGCGCCGCCTCCAGGACCTCGTGCAGGGCCTCGAAGTCCCTTTCCACCAGCCCCGCATCGACACCGAAGGCCACCCCGTGCTCGGCTTCGGCCTTGGCCTCGATCAGCCCGGCCAGGTACCCCGGCGCCTCGGGCACCTCGTCGAGCAGCGCGGGCAGGTGCGCCTGCACCTCTGCCGAGCGCATCAGGTGGATGCCCGTGAGCAGCGCCCGGAAGGTGTAGAGCAGCGGCTTGAGCTCGGCCGTTTTGCCGAAGAGCCGCCACTGCGTGTTCGCGAAGCCCCGGTAGTGGTGGGCGTGGTGCGAGGTCAGGACGCCGGGGGCCAGGGAGACCAGCTCCTCGTGCGCCGGTGTGGTGTGCACCACCAGGGGGGACAGCAGCTGCTCCAGGACGTATCCGTTGCGGTTCAGCATGAGCCGGACGAACTTGCGCAGGTCGTGCGTGACCAGGTCCATCTCGGTGCCGTCCTGGAACCACATCCGGCTGCGGGTCTCCTCCGGGTCGCGGAGCGAGAACAGGTCCGCGGCCGGCAGCAGGTGCGCCCCGCGCAGGTCGACGTCGGAGTCCTTGGAGGGGAATCCGTACAGGTGGGCCCCCGAGACCGTCGCGAAGAGCAGCGGGTCGGGCTGCTGCGCGACGATCGCGGTCAGGTCTGCGTCCACGGCGTTCGTGGAGTTGATGGCGTTACTCGCGTCCGGCACCGTTCACGCGTCCCAGAGGGTGCCGAAGGACAGGAGTTCGGCGCGGTACTCGATGCGGCCCTCCCAGGCGCGGGGCCAGGCGTCCGCGCCGAGGTGGGCGCCGGCGAAGGCGCCGGCCAGGCAGGCGATGGAGTCGGAGTCGCCCGCCGTGCAGGCCGCGCGGCGCAGGGCCAGGAGGGGTTCCTCCGGGAAGAGCAGGAAGCACTGGAGGGCGGTTGCCAGGGCTTCCTCGGCGATCCAGCCGTCCCCCGTCGTGAGGCAGGGGTCGGTTTCCGGGGACGGGGTGCGCAGGGCCGCGGCGAGCCGTTCCAGGGCCTCCAGGCACTCGTCCCAGCCGCGCGCCATGAAGGATTCGGCCGAGGGGTCGCTGGCCGTCCGGGTCCAGAGGTCGCCGAGCCAGCGCTCGTGGTAGCGGGTGCGGTTCTCCAGGGCGTACGAGCGCAGCTGCCCGACCAGGCCCGTCACCTCCGTGCCCTGCGCCAGCAGGAACACCGCCCGCGCCGTGAGGTCGGAGGCGGCCAGGGCCGTCGGGTGGCCGTGCGTCAGGGCCGACTGGAGCTGAGCCGCGCCGGCCCGCTCCTCCTGCGTCCAGCCGGGCACCAGCCCGACCGGAGCCACCCGCATGTTCGCCCCGCAGCCCTTGGAGCCGAGCTGGCTGGCGTCGCGCCAGTCCCGCTCGGGGTGGTTGAGGAGGCTGCAGGCCTTCAGGCAGGTGCGGCCCGGGGCCCGGTTGTTCTCCGGGGAGTGGTACCAGTCCACGAACTCCTCCCGGACCGGGCGGGCGAGGCGCAGCGGGGCGACGCGGCCTCGGTCCGCGGCCGTCCGTATGCCCCGGGCGAGGGCCAGGGTCATCTGGGTGTCGTCGGTGACGATCGCCGGCCGGGGCAGTTCCATCTGCCGCCACGGGCCGGTCTTCGCCAGGATCCGGGGCACGTCGTTGAACTCGGTCGGGAAGCCGAGGGCGTCTCCCAGGGCCAGTCCGATCAGGGAGCCCGTCGCGGCCCGCTTCGTGTGCGCCGGTTTCGCCGGCATCGTCGGGTCCGTCGGCATCGTCGTCATCGGGGGTGTCCTTCCGTGGGGCGCAGCAGGGGCGGGTGCAGGGTGGTCGCGGGTCCGGGCCGGTAGAGCGCGGCGGGTTTGCCGCGGCCGCCGGTGAGCCGGGCGGCTCCGGGCACGGCCTCGACGAAGCCGGGCGTGGCCAGGACCTTGCGTCGGAAGTTGGGTCGGTCCAGGGCGGTGTCCCAGACGGTCTCGTAGACGGCCTGGAGCTCGCCGAGGGTGAACTCGGGCGGGCAGAAGGCGGTGGCGAGGCAGCTGTACTCCAGCTTCGAGCCGACGCGGGAACGGGCGTCCGCGAGGATGTCCGCGTGGTCGAAGGCCAGTCCGAAGGCCGGCTCGGAGGCCTCCCCCACCGGCATCCAGCGGGCCCGGTCCGCGTCCCCGCCGCCCCCGGCGACCGGTTCCGGCAGATCGGGGACGAGCGCGGTGAAGGCCACCGAGACCACCCGCATGCGGGGGTCCCGGTCCGGTTCGCTGTAGGTGCGCAGTTGGTCCAGGCGCAGGGCGTCGACCAGCTCCGCCGACAGGCCGGTCTCCTCGGCCAGTTCGCGCCGGGCCGCCGTCTCGGCGGATTCCCGTGGCAGGAGGAAGCCGCCGGGGAGCGCCCAGGCGCCCGCGTACGGTTCCTGCGCGCGCCGGATCAGCAGGACGTGCAGGGTCCCTGCGCGCACGGTGAAGACGGCGAGGTCCACGGTCACCGCGAAGGGTGCGAAGGCGTGCGGGTCGTACCCGTGCCCGGGTCCGGGTACAGATCCGGGTCCCGGTCCGTGCCCGGGTCCGGGTCCGGTGTCACTCATCGGCTCCGCTCCCCCGCCGGCGCGCCCGCCGGCTCCGCCACCCGTTCCGGGAGCGGATCCGCGAACTGCCAGCCCTCCGCCAGGAGTCCGTCGACGGCCGCCACCGCCGCCGCCAGCCGCGTCGCGCGGTCCCCGCGGACCACGAGGAAACGTTTGCCGGTCCGTTCCAGCTCCGCGCGGAACCGTCCCGTCATCCACGGCCGGAGCTCCTCCCCGTCGCGCAGCCCGTCGTCCTCGAAGGGCACGTCCGCGTGGTCGGTGAGCAGGTACAGGTCCCGTCGCGTGGCGGCGGCGATCCGTTCGACCTCCGCACTGCGCGCGCCCGTGTACCGCTCGTGCCAGATGCCGGTGGCGAAGGAGTCGGTGTCGCAGAAGAGCACCGGCGATCCCAGCCGGGCCGCCCGTTCCTCCTCCGCGTCCTGCCGCCGCGCGATCACCGGGAACTCCCCCGACGCGAAGCTCACCGCGGCCCAGGTCGCCGCCGGGTCCGCGGCGCGCGCGGCCGCGAGCCGCTCCTCGCTGTACTGCCGGCCGTACTCCGCCACCCAGCCCGTCTCCGCCCACACCCCGCCGCGTCCGCGCCAGTGCTCGGCCAGGGCCCGCGACAGCGTGGTCGTGCCGGTGGACTCGGCGCCCAGTACGACGATCCGCCGGGTCAGCGCCGCCCGTACGGCGGGCCCCAGGAACTCCCAGTTCCGCACGGGGTCGGCCCGTACGGCCGTGCCGGACACCGGGAACAGGGCGCGGTCCGGGTCCACGCAGACCTCCTCGGCGCCGAACCGCCGCGCGAGTTCGGTCCCGTAGGCCTCGGAGGTGAAGACCGCGTCGACCGGGCGGCCCACCGCACGCCGGAAGATCGCCATGTGCGCCTCCCAGACGTCCGGGTCGTGGAGGTCGACCGGGATGTCGTCGACCGCGCCGACCACCTCGGCCCCCGGGTGCGCCTCGCGCATCCAGGCCACCCGGTCGGCGAGCGGTACGGACTCCACCGAGGCCGCGCAGACCAGTACGGTCAGCCGCTCGCACTGGTCCTGGGCGGTGCGCACCAGGTGGTGGTGGCCGGCGTGCGGCGGATAGAACTTGCCGAGGACCAGGCCGTGGCCATGGCGCTTCACGCGGTCACCGCCGTCTCCGCCGTTGCCGCCGTCGCCCCGCGGGCCGGGAGCGCCCGGCGCCAGCCGAGCAGTCCGGCGACGCACAGGGCGAGGAAGCCGACGTAGAGCAGGGAGGTCAGGTAGAGCCCCTTGTAGGCGTAGAGCGGGATGTAGACGAGGTCGGCGGCGATCCACAGCCACCAGGACTCGACGAGCTTGCGGCACTGGCCGTACGTGGCCGCGAGCGAGAGGCCCGTGGTCAGCGCGTCCCAGAAGGGGACGGTGGAGTCGGTGACCCGGCTCAGCAGGAGCGTCAGGCCGAGCACCCCCACCGCTCCCGCCGCGGCCAGCGCGGTCCACTCGGCGGCCGTGGTGCGGCGCACCGGCAGGTCACCGGCCGTTCCCCGGCCTCCGCCGTGGGTCCAGGACCACCAGCCGTACGCGGCGAGGGCGATGAAGACGAGCTGCAGCCCGGCGTCGGCGTAGAGGCCCGCCTGGGCGAAGAGCACGATGAAGAACACGTTGTTGGCGATGCCGATCGGCCAGTTGGCGATGTGCTGCCGGGCGACCAGCCAGACGCACACGGCCCCCGTGACGAACCCGAGGATCTCGGTCCAGCTCGTCTGCCATCCCATGACGCCCCCCATCTCTTTATAGTCAGGTTGACTATAAACAAGGTCCGGGGCCCGGCACAACCAAAAAGAACCCGCGGCGCCCGAAGGCACCGCGGGTTCTTCTGGAGGCCTCCGGGAGGCCGGGGTCCTACAGACCGACCTCGCGCATGAGCATGCCGACCTCGGTGTTGGTCAGGCGGCGCAGCCAGCCGGACTTCTGGTCACCGAGCTCGATCGGACCGAAGGAGGTCCGCACGAGCTTCTCGACCGGGAAGCCGGCCTCGGACAGCATGCGGCGGACGATGTGCTTGCGGCCCTCGTGGAGGGTCACCTCGACCAGGTAGTTCTTGCCGAGCTGGTCGACGACGCGGAAGTGGTCGGCGCGGGCGTAGCCGTCCTCGAGCTCGATGCCGTCCTTGAGGCGCTTGCCGATGTCGCGCGGCAGCGGGCCCGTGATGGCGGCGACGTAGGTCTTCTTCACGCCGTACTTCGGGTGCGTGAGGCGGTGGGCCAGCTCACCGTGGTTGGTGAGCAGGATGATGCCCTCGGTCTCGGTGTCGAGCCGGCCGACGTGGAAGAGACGCGTCTCACGGTTGGTGACGTAGTCGCCGAGGCACTGGCGGCCGTCCGGGTCCTCCATGGTGGAGACGACGCCGGCCGGCTTGTTCAGCGCGAAGAACAGGTACGACTGGGTGGCGACGGTCAGGCCGTCCACCTTGATCTCGTCCGAGGGCTTCACGCGCTTGCCCTGCTCCAGGACGATCTCGCCGTTGACCTCGACGCGCGCCTGCTCGATGAGCTCCTCGCACGCACGGCGCGAGCCCATGCCGGCCCGGGCGAGCACCTTCTGCAGACGCTCACCCTCCTCCTCGGCGCCCGGGAAGGTCTTCGGGGTCTTGATCACGGGCTTGTCGGCGTACCGGTCGCGCACGCGCTCCTCGATCCGCGCCTCCAGCTCGCGCGGCTTGGACTGGCCGCTGCGCGAGCCGGGGCCGATGCGCGGGCCGCCGGCCCCGCCGATGCCGGGGGTACGGGAGACCTTCGGGCCGCCCTTGGCACCACCACGGGCCGCCGCGCCGCGGGCACCGCCGCCGCGGTTGCCGTCGGCCGCGCCACGGGCACCGCCGCCGCCCGCCTTGGCACCGCCTCGGCCGTTGCGCTCGCCCTCGGGGCCCACGTCGTAGCGACGCTCCTCGGGGCGCGGGTTGCGGATGCGGGGAGCCTGCTCGCGGTCGCGGTCGGAGCCGCCGCCCTGGTAGCCACCGCCGGAGGAGCCGCCACCCTGGTAGCCGCCGGAGCTGCCACCGCGGGAGCCGCCGCCCTGGTAGCCGCCACCCGAGGAGCCGCCACGGGAGCCGCCGGAGCCGCCGCCCTGGTAGCCACCGCCCGAGGAGCCGCCACGGGAGCCGCCGGAGCCGCCGCCCTGGTAGCCGCCGCCGGAGGAGCCGCCGCGGGAGCCGCCGCCCTGGTAGCCACCGCCCGAGCTGCCGCCGCGGGAGCCGCCGCCCGAGCCGCTGCCGCCGCCGGAGCCGCCACCGCGGTAGCCACCACCGCCGCCGGAGCCGCCGCGGGGGGCGCTACCGCGCCCGCCGCCACCGCCGCCGCTGTTCCTGTTGCCGCCACCGTTGCCGTTGCCGCTGCTTCGCATCAAAGTTCCGTCGTCTTGTCGTCTTCATCGGTATCCGGAGAGTCCGGATCGAACGACGGAACACCCTCTTGCGTCTCGGCTTCGATCGCGTCCGCCTCGGGGAGGAAGGGCGCGAGCTCCGGGAGCTCGTCCAGGCCGCGCAGGCCCATCCGCTCCAGAAAGTAGTTCGTCGTCCTGTACAGGATCGCACCTGTTTCGGGTTCCGTCCCCGCCTCCTCCACCAGACCCCGCTGGAGGAGGGTGCGCATGACCCCGTCGCAGTTGACTCCGCGGACCGCCGAAACCCGCGACCGGCTGACCGGCTGCCGGTACGCGACCACCGCCATGGTCTCCAGTGCCGCCTGGGTGAGACGGGCCTGCTGGCCGTCCAGGACGAAGGCCTCCACGGCCGGCGCGAAGTCCGCCCGGCTGTAGAACCGCCAGCCCCCGGCGACCAGCCGCAATTCGAATCCGCGGCCCTGGACCTCGTACTCGTCCGCCAGCTCGCGCAGCGCCCGCGCGACCTCGCGGGGGGTCCGCTCCAGCACCTTGGCCAGATGCGCCTCGGTCGCCGGCTCGTCCACGACCATGAGGACGGCCTCCAGGGCGGGCTTCAGCGCCAGCCCTGCCACGGGGGGCGTCACGTCGCTCATTCCCTGACCTCCACGATCTGATCGAACTCGTCCGTCACCTTCGGCATGCCGTCCCCGTCCCCGCCGCTCCAGCGCACCGTGAGCGTCTTCAGGGCCTCCTCCTGGTCCAGGACGACCGCCTTCTCGCGGTAGAGCTCCAGGAGCGCCAGGAAGCGCGCCACCACGGTGAGGGTGTCCGCGGCGTCCTCGGTGAGCTCCTGGAAGGTGGCCTCGCCCCTGGCCTTGAGCAGCGCCACGACCAGCCCCGCCTGCTCCCGCACGCTGACCAGGGGCGCGTGGATGTGGTCCACGTACACCTGCGGCTTCGCCCGGGGCTGCATGGCCTTGACCGCGAGCCGCGCCAGCCCCTCGCCGCCGATGCTGATGACCACCTCGGGGAGCAGCTCGGCGAGGCCCGGCTCCAGTCCGACGGTGCGCGGGTAGCGCTTGCCCTCGGTCTCGGCCCGGTCCTGGAAGATCTCGGCGATCCGCTTGTACGCGCGGTACTGCAGCAGCCGTGCGAAGAGCAGGTCCCGGGCCTCCAGCAGCGCGAGGTCCGCCTCGTCCTCGACCTCGGCGACGGGCAGCAGCCGGGCCGCCTTCAGGTCCAGCAGGGTCGCGGCGACGACGAGGAACTCCGTCGTCTGGTCGAGGTCCCAGTCGGGCCCCATGGCACGGATGTGCGCCATGAACTCGTTGGTGACCTCCGACAGCGCGACCTCGGTCACGTCGAGCTTGTGCCGGGAGATCAGCTGGAGCAGCAGGTCGAAGGGCCCCTCGAAGTTCACGAGCCGCACGGTGAACCGCCCGTCCCCGGCGGGGTCCGCCGCGGCCTCCGCCTCGGCAGCGGGCCCGCGAGGCCCCTCAGCCGCCTCAGGGGCCGCTACGGGAGCCGGTACGCCCCCCTCGGCCACCGGGGCCGCCTCGCCCTCCCCGGGCCCCTCAGGGCCGCCTGGGCCCTGCGGAGCCGTACCGGCCCCGGCCGGAGCCCCTGGGTCCGGTACGGAAGCACCTGGGCCGCGGCCCAGCGAGCGGCGGGGCGGGAGGCCGGATTCGGCAGGAGAGGGCATCGCGTTCCAGAGTGGTGCGGAGAAAACATCTGACCGGGCCACGGCCCAGCCCCCCACCCTCCCACGCACCACCCCGCGCAACACCTCAAGCCATCCGGCATTCGAGGACCACGGTCCGGGCCTTCAGCCGTCGGGCTCTTTCAGCCGTCCGGCGCTTGAGGACCGGGGTCTGGGCTCTTTCAGCCGTCCGGCGTTTGAGGACCGGGGTCTGGGGCGGAGCCCCAGGTCCTTTCAGCCCGTCCGGCGTTTGAGGACCGGGTCCGGGCAGAGCCCGGGGAACGGGCGAAGGGCGGGTAGGGGAACCTCACCCCCGCGCCGACGGCACGCCGCCGACCTCGGGCCCCGCCCGCAGGGCCCGCACCACCCGGGAGGGGGCCACGGACAACCAGCCCAGGCCCCCCGCAGGGGCTCCGCTCAGCGCCCCCGCAGCCGACGCACCAGGATGCTCGCGTCACCGCGGGACTCCAGATCCGCCAGCACCACCGCGACAGCCTCCCGCACGATCCGCCCGCGGTCGACCGCCAGCCCGTGCTCCCCGCGCAGCACCAGCCGCGCGTGCTCCAGGTCCATGAGCTCCTCCGCGGAGACGTAGACCGTGATCTTCTCGTCGTGCCGCTCGCGCCCGCTGGGCCGCCGGTTCGCGCCCCGGCCCTGTCCCTTGCCCCGACCGGGGGTCGGGGCGGGGACGGTGTTACCGGAACCTTCCTGCGGTCGCCGCTGCGGGCCCACGCCCGGCTCCGTACCGGCCTCAGCCTCCCGGCTGCGGCCCTCCCCCGCCGTGCCCTCCGCCGCCGAGGCGGCGTGCTCGACTCCCCGCGACGAGGGCGAGGACGACGTCAGCGCCATCCCCCCGGTCGTACGGAACAGTTCGTCGGCTCCGGGCAGACTCACTCGGCGGGACACCGGGCGAGCACCTCCCTGGCCAGCTGGCGGTAGGCGGCGGCGCCGACGGAGTTGGACGCGTACGTGGTGATCGGCTCGCCGGCGACCGTGGTCTCCGGGAACCGCACCGTACGGCCGATGACCGTGTGGTAGACGTGGTCGTCGAAGGCCTCGACGACGCGCGCCAGCACCTCACGGCTGTGCACCGTGCGGGAGTCGTACATCGTGGCGAGGATGCCGTCGAGCTCCAGCTCCGGGTTGAGCCGCTCCTGCACCTTCTCGATGGTCTCGGTCAGCAGCGCCACGCCGCGCAGTGCGAAGAACTCGCACTCCAGCGGGACGATGACCTTGTGAGCCGCCGTCAGGGCGTTCACGGTCAGCAGACCGAGCGAGGGCTGACAGTCGATCACGATGTAGTCGTAGTCGGGCAGCAGGGGCTTCAGGGCCCGCTGCAGCGTCGACTCGCGTGCGACCTCGCTGACCAACTGCACTTCGGCGGCGGACAGGTCGATGTTGCTCGGCAGCAGGTCCATGTTGGGGACCGCCGTCTTCAGCAGCACCTCGTCGGCCGACATGCCCCGCTCCATGAGCAGGTTGTAGACCGTCAGGTCGAGTTCCATCGGGTTGACCCCGAGGCCGACCGACAGCGCGCCCTGCGGGTCGAAGTCGACCAGCAGCACCCGGCGCCCGTACTCCGCGAGCGCCGCACCCAGGTTGATGGTCGACGTGGTCTTGCCCACGCCGCCCTTCTGGTTGCACATCGCGATGATCGTCGCCGGACCGTGGTCGGTCAGCGGACCCGGGATCGGGAAGTACGGCAGCGGCCTTCCGGTCGGGCCGATCCGCTCACGGCGCTGACGGGCAGCGTCGGGGGCGAGAGTGGCCGCGTACTCGGGGTCGGGCTCGTACTCCGCGTCGGGGTCGTAGAAATGCCCCTCGGGCACCTGTTCGTAGTCGGCGAAACCCACGGGCTTGTCGCCGCTCGGGTCGCCGGCCCTGGAGTTCACGTCTAGGCCGTCCATGCTCTTTTGGGGCGTCGTCATGTGCTGGTGGTTTGCGAAGGTGCGGACCGCTACGGATCCCACGGCTTCGATACCGGCAGGACCCGGGCCCCGCGCAGGCCCTCCTGCTCGACCACCTCCAGGAGCAAATGTCGACTCATTCACAAGTCGTCTTACCTCCTCGGACGTGACCAGGACACTTATCGATAGGTCAGCGTGGCACCATGCCGACGGTTGGCGACTCTATGGCGTGTCACCACTCAGCGGCAACACAATCCGCCGGACCCGCCGCGATGTGTCGGCAACCGAACACCACTCTGTCAAGGGCGTACGAGCTGTCGCCGGGAAGTTTCGCGGGTGTGCGAAAGGGTTAAAGGGTTACGTTCGAGGCGAGTTGAGCGGCCTGCGGCACGACCCCGCGAACGCCTCCGGCCGGACCTCGCGAGCAAGGTCCGGCCGGATACGTGAGATTGACGTCAGTCGTTGACGACTTAGCCGAGCAGCGTGCTCAGCTCGAGGGTCTCGAGACCGTGGGCCTCGGCGACCTCGCGGTAAACGACCTGGCCGTCATGGGTGTTGAGGCCCAGCGCGAGCGCCGGGTCGCGACGCAGCGCCTCGACCCAGCCGAGGTTCGCGAGCTGCACGATGTAGGGCAGCGTGGCGTTGGTCAGGGCGTAGGTGGAGGTGTTCGGCACCGCGCCCGGCATGTTGGCGACGCAGTAGAAGACCGAGTTGTGGACCTGGAAGGTCGGCTCGGCGTGGGTGGTCGCGCGGGAGTCCTCGAAGCAGCCGCCCTGGTCGATCGCAATGTCGACAAGGACACTTCCGGGCTTCATCTTGGCGACGAGCTCGTTGGTGACCAGCTTCGGGGCCTTCGCACCCGGGATCAGCACCGCGCCGATGACGAGGTCGGCCTCGACGACGGCCTTCTCCAGCTCGAAGGCGTTGGAGACGATCGTCTTGATCTTCGTGCCGAAGATCTTGTCGGCCTCGCGGAGCTTGTTGATGTCGCGGTCCAGCAGGGTCACGTGGAAGCCCATGCCGACTGCGATCTGCACGGCGTTCCAGCCGGAGACGCCGCCGCCGATGACCACGCACTCGCCGGCGTGGGTGCCGGGGACGCCGCCGGGAAGCACGCCGCGGCCGCCGACCGAGCGCATCAGGTGGTAGGCGCCGACCTGCGGGGCCAGGCGGCCCGCGACCTCGGACATCGGGGCGAGCAGCGGGAGGGCGCGGTTCGCCGTCTCGACCGTCTCGTACGCGATGGCGGTGGTGCCGGACTCGAGCAGGGCGTCCGTGCACTCGCGGGAGGCCGCGAGGTGCAGGTAGGTGAAGAGGGTCTGGTCCTTGCGGAGGCGGTGGTACTCCTCCGCGATGGGCTCCTTGACCTTCAGCAGCAGGTCAGCGGTGGCCCAGACCTCGTCGGCGGTACCGAGGATCTCGGCGCCGGCGGAAACGTACTCCGCGTCCGTGATCGAGGAGCCCGCACCGGCGTTCTGCTCGACGAAGACCTGGTGGCCGTTGCGGACCAGCTCATGCACGCCGGCAGGCGTGATGGCGACCCGGAACTCGTTGTTCTTGACCTCGCGGGGGATGCCGACCTTCATCGTGACTCACGGTCCTTGGCTCAGGGGATGTTTCGGACTACTTCCATACAAACCCGTATACAAGAACACGCAACGGGATGCCCCAGGGGATGGCCTGGTGAACCCAGTCTAATGAAGGACGAGCCGCTGTCTAGCCTTGCAAACAAACAATCTCAGTCGGAAACGCTGCGGATTTCGCAGGCTGCGGGGTCATCTCCCAGCAATCTGTCGGCCGCGGACCTGTGCAGCCTGGCCGCCGCGGGATCCCCGAGCCGGTCCAGCGTGTCCGCCAGCCGCACCTGCAGCGCGGCCTGAAGCCGCAGGTCCCCGGCCTTCCGCGCGAGCTCCACCGCCTCCCGGCAGGTGTGCAGCGATTCCTCGGGCCGCCCCGCGTACTCCTGGATCCGCGCCATCTCGCTCAACGCCTTTGCCTGGCCCGGGACATCGGCGAGCTTCCGGTAACCGGCCGAGGCCGCCCGCCAGCTCCGCAGCGCGTCCCCGTACCGGCCCGCGTAGGTGTGCACGTTGCCCAGCCGCCCGTACAGCCGCGCCTCGTCCGCGCGCTCCCCCCGCGCGAGGGCGTGGGACAGGGCCCGGCCGAACCAGTCGGAGGCCCGGTGCCAGTCCCCCAGCTCCTGGTGCGCACCGCCTACGGATTCCATCGCGCGGCCCGACGCGTACGGGTCCTTCGCCGCCTTTCCCGCGGCCAGCGCGGCCCGGTACCGGTCCAGCGCGTCCCGGGTCCGGCCGGTCTCCGCGTCCAGATCGGCCAGGTTCAGCAGCGCGGCGGCCTGCTCCCGGTGCAGATCGCGCCGCTCGGCCACGTCCAGCACGAGCCGGTGCAGCCCGTAGAGCTCCGGCGCGGCCCCGGCGGTGCCCCGGTGCTCGGACAGGGCCCCCGCGAGAGCCGCTACGAACCTGCGCGCCAGGGTGTCCAGCTCCCCGTCGGCCACGGCCAGCGAAGCCGCGGCCAGCAGGGCGGGCAGCCGGGTGTCCAGCCAGGTCTCCGCCGCCCGCCGGTCGGCGAAGCGCAGCGCGCGCGGCACCCCGTCGAGCTTCTCCGGCACCCCGACGGCGCCGCCGGGTCCGTCCTGTACGCCGAGTCCGTCCTCGTCGGGCTCCGCCATGGCCCGGCAGGAGAGCAGCAGGCGTACGGTGCGCTCCAGCATCCGGGCCCGCGCGAGCTGGACCTCGGCGGGCCGCTCCTTGGCCTCCAGCAGGGCCTGGAGCAGCGGCGCGAGGCAGCCGGGCAACAGGTACAGCCCGTCGTGCGCGGACCGGAGCAGGCCCAGCGCGGCGAAGTCCTCCAGGGTCGACTGCGCGGCGGCCACGGAGCAGCCGGCCAGCGCGGAAGCGACATGGGAGTCGACGAAGCCCGCCGGAGCAAGCGGAAGCAACCGCAGGGTCCGCTGGGCGGGCTGCGGGAGGGATTCGTAAACGAGCCTGAAGGCCTTCGCGAGCGGACCGCCGGCCCCGGCGGGCATATCGTGCAGCTGCTTGCCCACATCGGCCACGGAGGCCTTGGGACGGGCGGCCAGCCAGCCGCCCGCGAGGGCGAGCGCGGCGGGCTGCCCGCCGCACTCCTCGGCGAGGCCTTCGGCCGCACGCGGATCGTTGGCGACGCGGATGTCACCGATGCGGTGGACCAGCATGCGGACGGCCGAGGGGGTGTCGAGGCCGCCGAGGGTGCACGGGCGGACATCCGGAATCCCCGTCAGCGGACCCTCCGCCGTGACGACCACCAGGCACTCGGGGGTGTCCGGCAGCAGGGCGTCGACCTGGTGCGGATCGGAGGCGTCGTCGACGAGCAGCACCATGCGGCGGCCGGCCAGGGCCGTACGCAGCGCGGAACTGAGGTCGTCCTCGCCCGCACCGGGCGGGGTGGGCTGCCCGAGCCCCTCCAGGAGGGTGCGGACGGCACGCTCGGTGGCGATGCCCTCGCCCGTGGGGGCGGTGAGCCGGACCTTGAGCACCCCGTCGGGATAGTCCTCGGCGATCTCGCGCACCAGCGCCTCGGCGAGGGCGGTCCGGCCGGAGCCGGGGCGCCCGGCGACGAGCAGCACCCGCGCCCGCGGGGACTTGGCCTTCCGGCCGGAGAGGGTGTCGAGCCCGGTTCGCGCGATGTCCTCGCGGAGCTCCTTGAGCTCACGCCGCCGCCCGACGAAATCCGTCACGGATCCGCTCCTCTCGCTGCCTTCGGATTGCGAGCGTAGTTCACGCAGAGCGACGGACAGGGTGGAGCGCGGCGGACAAATCGCCCGATCGGATCAGCGGATGGGCACATTTACCTCCCGGTCCCCGCACCGCTCACCCCCTCGGCCCGGCCGACACCGTCACGGCACGCAGCCCGATGGGCGGCCCTGCGGGGCGAAGTCCCCTACCCACCCTTCCACCGTTCCCAGGGCCAGCCCGGACCCGCGCCTCAAACGCCGGCGAGGCTGAAGGGGTTCCCGGGCTGCGCCCGGACCCCCTGGGGCTCCGCCCCAGACCCCGCGCCTCAAACGCCGGCGAGCCTGAATTTTGGCGCAGCCCGACCACGAACCGGGCTGCGCCCGAACCCCCGGGGCTCCGCCCCGAACCCCGGTCCTCAAACGCCGGACGGCTGAAAGACCCGGGGTCGGCGGCTGCGGCAGGGGCGGGGACGGGGGCGGGGTGGGGTGTTGGCCTGGACGTAGAGCGTGATTTGTGGCGCGTGGGGAAGCCACAACT